>JAGLZV010000057.1 GCA_023131215.1 Candidatus Methanophagales archaeon
TCGCTTCGCCTGCGCCAAACAAAATCCCGAATCTTCTCACTATCTCCTCGTTTATGTCCATATACGCCTCTTTTACCGTCTCTCCTCCCGTCTTCCACGCATCATTATCGAAAAGGAAAAGATTGTCAACCTCCTTCATGAAAGTCATCAGGCTTCTCGCAGCATTTAAAGAATATAAACTCCCTTCTCCCTTCGCCGGTAATATCCCAAGCCCATAAACTGGCTCTTCGTATAACTTCTTCAGTCTCCTTGCCAATACTGGCGCACCTCCAGAACCTGTTCCACCACCTAAACCAGCTATTAGCAGAAAAGCATCAACCTGATGCGACCCCCGCTTATCTATTGCACTTTGTATGGTGTAAATTTCATCAGTGGCGACCTTCGCTCCTAATTCATTATCTGCTCCTATCCCATGCCCTTTCGTTAATGTCTCTCCTATTAGCAACCTGTCTTCCATTGGTATATTCTTTATCCCCATCAAATCTGATTTCGCTGTATTAATAGCCAATGCACGAATCACGAAATTCTGTCCCGTTCGCTTTGCAAACTCTAAAAATGTGTCCGCTATTCTTCCACCTGCCTGTCCGTAACCTATCACGAATACCCTCATTTTATCCCCCCTTTTTCATTTTTCTCCACTTACTATTGCCAACATCCCTCATCCTATATAAACTATTCTATTAATCTAATCGTTGAGAAATATATTTTATTTATAGCTTGAATATTTTAAAACAATGTTCTTACTATACATATTTAAACGCACGCCGTGCATGGGTATCCTGCTTTTTTTTACTCCCGCACCTTTTTGGTGATTTATTAACAATCCCTCCACACTTCCTGTTTCGATATCAAAAATAATATCCCTCACACTCCCTATACAATCCCCCTCCGCTGTTATAACCTTTCTATCCAAAATAGATTTACCAAACATCTTCATCGCTTTTTTTTCATTCTTGGCTATCAAGTCTCTAATAAAGAGTTCCCCCCTTCTTATCTCTTTTATATCCCGCCCCAACAATTCACTAATCGCTTTTACATCCACTACATCCCCCATCTCGAGTCCAAGCCGGTATAAAATTGTATGCACCAAGCATTGAGCGAATGCAAAAGGATAGCTAACCGCAAATTCACCATGCATTCTTATCATATCGCTGTCCTCTGCATCAAATAGATAATCATTCACTGCTTCTTTTACTTCCCTTGTAATCAACTCTTTTACTTTCCCTTCATCGGTAGATATAGACCTCTTCTCTACCCCCTTTCCCTCACAAATTTGGATAGCATAAAGGACAAAATGTTTTATCGCATCCTCTTCAATGTCCTCAAAAATAAAATTCCATGGGAATAGCCTGGATCTTAAGTAAGCAATTACTTTTTCCTTTTCCTCTTTCTCCTTTCTCATCTCCCTCTCTCTCTTCTTTATTTCACCCCTTTAAAAACTTTAGTATCCTATGAATATTCAAACTTGAATTTGAAATACCTTTTCTTTCCCCTTCCCCTTTACTCATTTCGGCATTACAAGTTCTCCATACCCATTCGCCAAAGTCTGTCGCTTCATATTCACCATCATATTCCTTCGCCAAGTTATACTCCCACTCCTCACCCACCAAATACGCTACACCATTAACAAGCTCTTTGTCGTAGATATCGCTCACAAGCTCTTTATATTCCTTATCTTTATGGTGAGAAATATCTTTTATTTCCTTTATTCTCAGTTTCCTTCCTTCTTTGATTAACGCCTCTAATGCAATAAATGCGTATTCATTCTGCTTGAGTAGCATACAGCTCTTATCTATATTGTTCTCCATGCCGAGCATCTTCTTCGCTGTCTCCTGTATTATCATCATTACATATCCCAGGGCTTTCAAAGATGAATTCTCATCTTTTGAATGAACTTCTATTCCCTCCTTAGAAAACGTGGCCTCCTTGAATTGAATACTTGGCTGTGGCTTGCCAAAAAAGATATCGGTAAGAGCGGAGAAATAATCTTCAGAAAGAGACTCGTGCTCACTATCGTATGGAAAGAAATTATCCTCAAAGAGGTCAAGATTTGGAGCTAAATCCGCTGTTAGCTCTAATATTTCCTTTTTAACTTCATCTAACCTAAAAAATGCAGTGCTTCTATCTTCCTTCTCTTTTCTTAGCCTTTTCGCTTCTACATCCAATTTCTCCCTTAGCTTTCCCCCTATCCCCTTTTCCAATAGCTCTTCTATCTCTTCTAACTTATTCTCCCCTGTTTTATCGGCTGTTATCCCCTTCAATCGCCAATACTCGGCAACTAATGCATTCGCTTTTTCATTGAATTTCTCTACCATTTCTATTATTTATTCTTTTTCTTTCTAAAAAGTTTTTCCGAAACCTATTTATAGCACTACCGAAAACTTTATATAACCCTTTCTTCTTAAGGAGATAATTACGTAAAATGTGGGAAAATAGGATAGAAAAAGAAAAGGTGGAAAAAATGGAGAAGATGTTAGGATACAATCCAGAGGGGATGGTTATGGAGGAACAAGCAGAGGAGGAGGATTGGTTTGGAGTGCCGAGGATAGCAATAGTTGGTGTAGGTGGAGCAGGCAACAATTCCATGGATAGATTGGAGCGTTTAGGAGGACTGAATGGTGTGGATAGAATAGCTATAAACACAGACAAGTTGCACCTGGACTCGATAAGCTGCGAAAAGAAGAGGTTGATAGGAAAATCGCTTACCCGGGGATTAGGAGCCGGGGGCTCTCCAGGGGTGGGGAGAAAAGCAGCGGAATTGGACAGGGAGGAACTACGGGGATTATTGGACGGAAAAAACTTTGTGTTCCTCACTGCGGGAATGGGCGGTGGAACGGGCACGGGGGCTTCGCCAATTGTTGCGGAAGTAGCGAAAGAAGCGGGTGCAATTGTAGTTGCTATGGTCTCTTTCCCATTCGAAGCGGAGAGGATAAGGAGAAAAAGAGCAGCAGAGGGTATAGAGGAATTGAGAAACGCCTCAGATACAGTTATCGTGCTGGAGAACGACAAATTGCTAAAATATGCAGGGAATCTTCCGGTGAATGACGCTTTTAAAACAATGGATATGTTGATTGCAGGTACAATACAAGGAATAGCGGAGACGATAACACAACCTTCTTTGGTGAATCTCGACTTCGCAGACCTCAAGTCAGTGATGGCAGAAGGGGGTGTTGCGGTGATGCTCGTAGGCGAGACGACGAAAGCGGAGAATAAGCCCGAAGCGGTTGTATCTGATGCACTTAGTCAGCCGCTTTTGGAAGCGGACTATCGAGGGGCAAAGGGTGCTCTTATTCATATCACCGGTGGGTCTGATCTTACGATGAAGGAGACAAATGACATCGTGGAGTTGCTTACATACGACTTAAATCGCGATGCAAACGTGATATGGGGAGCGAGGATAAATGATAGTTACGATGGGAAAGCGAGGGTAACGGCGATAATGACCGGTGTAGAGCCAAAATGGATATTCGGCGGGCTATACGAAGAGAGAGAAGAGAATATTGGTCTAAAGGACGTAGATGGAGGGGGAATCGGCAATATTATACCGATCATCCGGTGATAACAGAAAAATATATATTGTAGTAGCAACCTATATTATAAGGGAGAGAGGAAGGGCAGCTGCCGGACAACCCTTTTAAAAAAAAGCGTTGACGGAAAATATGTACTGGTCAACCTTTTGTCGAAGGGCTGGCTGAGGAAAGTCCCCCCACCGCAAAAACACGAATGCCGAGAGGGCATAAGGCGAGAGTCTTGGCTCTGGTATAGAAACGATACCGTGCCACATTAAAGCGATGATTCCGTAGGGATGAGGTCGTGTGGTTACGGATGGAACGACCAACCTCGTGGGTGCAAGCCTCGATTAGAGAAGGCGCAAAGATAAATGCTGCCGAAACAGAATGGGGCTTACTCTCCTCACTCCCTGCTCAATCGCTTCGTCATGAACTTCTCGAACTCGATTATGAAGAATATCGGGAGCGAGACTAAAATCATAGGTATCCACCACTCAGCAGGTAAGGGTGCGGTTCTAAACGGGTTAACGCCGATAAATGGAGGAGCATAGATTATTGTGAGCTGCAGCCCGAGCGTTACTGCAACACCGATAAGCACCCATTTATTTGAGAATGGGCTGAACCTAAATGCAGACTCGGTTATTGACCTTGCGGTGAAGATATAGCAGATGTGGACCAGCATAACAGTGGTAAACGCCGCGGTTCGCGCTTGTTTCAGTAGTAACTCGGGGTTCTCTACGGAACCGGAAATGGCAGGCTCCCCGAAGTAGTAAAACATCATGAATCCTGAAACTGCCATTACCACAGACACCAATCCAACTTTCTTGAAGAAGGGGCTATCAGTTATCCGCTCTTTAGGGTTGCGAGGCGGTCTATCGAGTAACCCTTTTTCCTTCGGCTCCCTGATGAGCGTCAGTGCGAGGGCAACAGCATCAAGCAAATTTATATATAGGATTTGCACCGGCTCGATAGGAAGGAAACCCCCTCTGTGTGGATTGAAAAGGAATATAAATGGCGCCAGCAGTATCGCTCCCAATATCAGCATGGTTTGTCCACCATTCGTGGGAAGCGTGTAAAGAATGACTTTCCGGATGTTATCGAAGACATGTCTGCCCTCCTCTACCGCGGACACGATGCTGGCGAAGTTATCATCCGTTAGAATCATATCCGCGGCTTCTTTACTCACTTCGGTTCCGGTTATTCCCATTGCAATTCCTATGTCCGCAGCCTTTAGCGCTGGCGCATCGTTCACACCATCGCCAGTAGCGGCGATAATATGCCCCCTTCTCCGCAACTGCTTGATTATTCTGAACTTATGTTCCGGGGTACCCCTGGCATACACCGAAACGGTATCCACAACTTCATACAGTTGCTCATCGCTCATTCTTGACAGCTCTTCTCCGGTCAACATCCTATCCTCACCCTCACCAATTCCTAACCGATATGCGATAGCTTTTGCAGTCTGTGCATGGTCGCCGGTAATCATCACTACTTTGATTCCAGCACGCTTGCATTTCTGGACTGCCTCTATCGCTTCTTCTCTGGGCGGGTCTATCATCCCCTGGAGTCCGAGAAAAGTTAGGCCTTCCAAATCTTCAGAATTGAGCGCTTTTTCCTCCCTCGGCACGAGTTTATATGCCATACCCAGGACCCTTAAGGCTTCTCCTGCCATCTCATCCGCCTCTGCCAATATCTCTTTCCTGCGCAAAGGCTCGATGCTTCCATTGACCAACTGATTTGGGCACATCCTCAGAATCCTCTCAGGCGAGCCTTTCACATAGATTACATTTTCATTTTCATTTGCACCTTCGTGCAGAGTTGCCATATACTGCTGCTCAGCCACAAAAGGTATCTCATCGAGTCTGGGAAGGTGCTCGGTAATACCAGCTTTGCTTGCCGAGACCACCAGAGCGCCTTCCGTGGGGTCTCCTACAATGCTGTACCCTCCCTCGTCCTTATTCTCAGCGAGAGAAGCGTTGTTGCACAGGTAACCTGCTTTCAAGGTTTCAATCAGCTCTTCACTCTCTTTTTCTGGGGTAATTGCTCTGTTATCGAGAATGAATTCCCCCGAAGGCTCATATCCAACACCACTCACACTGTATTCCTTTCCTCCGCAGTATATTCGCGACACAGTCATTTGATTTTTGGTAAGTGTGCCAGTTTTATCGGTGCATATAACCGTGGTGCAGCCAAGAGTTTCTGCCGCCGGCAGTCTCTTTATAAGTGCATTTTTACGCACCATTGTTGTTACGCCGAAGGCTAAGGTTATGGTTAATATAGCAGGCAGACCCTCGGGTATTGCCGCAACCACTAAAGACACCGATGCAAGGAACGAATACTCGAGCGGAAAGCCAAATAATACCGCCAGTATAAAATTAAGAGATGCAATTGCGAGGATGGCAATGACCAGAAATCTGGTGAAGTCCGCCATCTTCCTCATTAGTGGAGTGGTGATTTTCCGTGTCGCTTTCATAAGTTCTGCGATTTTGCCTATCTCTGCATGCTCACCAGTCCCCACTACAGCACCCTGTCCAGAGCCACGTGTGATGAAGGTGCCGCTGAAAGCCATGCAGCACTGATCAGCGGGTGATAGGTCAGGCTTTGAGATGGGTTCAACGTTCTTTCTCACAGGGACCGATTCTCCGGTGAGTGCTGCTTCATCTGCACTCACATTTTTCGCGTAGAACAGGCGCAAATCCGCTGGCACTCTGTCTCCTTCTCCCAATAGAACCACGTCGCCGGGAACCAATTCACGTGCAGGTATAACCTGCTTCTCACCATCCCTGAGCACAGTGCACTCCGGCGTCATCATTTTTTCGAGCGCCTCTACCGAAGCTTCTGCTTTTCCCTCCTGAATGAAACCTATTATCGTATTGGCTAAGACCACCGCCAGAATAACTGCGGTATCCATCCACAAATCCAGAATGGCGGTAACGAAGGCGGCAGCGAGCAGGACATATACCAAAGAGCTGTGAAACTGTAGCAGAAAGCGGGTGAGAGGTCCTCGCTTCTTGAACTTCAGCTCGTTATAGCCATATACCTCAAGCCTTGCTTTTGACTCGCTGGAGCTGAGTCCAGCACTGCCTGATTCTAATGCTTCAAAAACATGTTCCACAGGCAGTTGATACCAATTTTTCTCTTTCTGCATTTGCAGTGCCGACCTGCGTTTTTCAATTTGCATTGATTACTCTCTATACCCGACTTCTATCGTCATTAACTCTCTCGCAACTTCGCTGTTCTCAAACACACCCCGTGCTTCGTTTTCCAGCTTGCTTGCACCGCCTAAGTCAGAATACCTCGCGCTGAGGTGCGTCAAGATAAGTTTTCTTACAGATGCTTTTTTCGCCACTTCCGCAGCTTCTAAAGCAGTTGAATGCATGTAATCAATCGCATATTCTTTCGTTTCCTCTGACAAAGTGCCATCGTGTATCAATAAGTCAGCGTCCTTGCTCGCTTCTATCACGCTTTCGCAGGGTCTCGTATCACCGGTATAAACAATTTTTCTACCCGGTCTCGGCGGTCCCAAGACCTGCTCAGGTCTTACCTCATTCCCGTTTACCGAAATAGAATGCCCTGATTGAAGTTTAGAAAATAAAGGACCGGGTTTGATGCCAAGCTCTATCGCTCTTTCTCTATTAAATCTCCCGGGTCGCATATCTTCTTCTAACACATATCCTATGCTTACTACGTTATGCACAGTTTTTATCGCTCTTATCTCATACTTCGGTCTTTTTACTATATCGCCAGGTCTTAGTTCTATCGCCTTTACCTCGAACTTCCTTCCTGCGTAACCCAAAGAGAGAAGATGGTACAGGAACTTATCCACGTGCCTTGGACCGTATATCTCCAGCGGCTCTTTCCGACCCTGCAACGCCATCGTCTGTAACAGACCTGGAATACCGAGCACATGATCGGCATGGAAATGTGTGATAAAAATAGAATTTACCGTCATTCCGGTTTTTGCCCTCATCATCTGTCGCTGCGTTCCTTCTCCACAATCAAATAGCATCAATTCCCCTTCTCTATTTACAGCTATTGCAGAGGGATTCCTGTTCGGCGTAGGTGTCGAGCCTCCTGTTCCTAAAAATGTTATTCTCAGCATAAACAAACCTTTCTTTTAAAAAGAAAGCTTTACCAAAGAAACTATTATTTTCTTTTAAAGAAATAACATTTGGATTAATCATGGCAATAAAAGTAGCGGTAGCGGGAGCAAGGGGTAGAATGGGCAGTCAGGTGGTGAGAAGCGTGTCGGAAAACGAGAATATGGAATTGGTAGCGTGTTTTGACCCGAGTAATGTGGGAGAAGAGATAGCACCGGGAATAAAAATATCGAGTCCTGATGCGATGGAGCACGTACTAAAGGAAGTTAAGCCGGATGTATTCGTGGATTTCACTAATGCCACGGCAGCGGTTGAAAACGTTAAAGTCGCCTCTCGTAATAAAGTAAAGCTCGTGGTTGGCACAACAGGATTTTCGGAAGAGCAGTTCAAAGAGATGGAAAACGCTATAAAAGACAATGTCCCTGCCATTGTATCACCTAATTTCTCTATCGGTGTGAATATCTTCTGGAAATTGATTGCCGAGGCAGCAAGACATCTTCAAGCATATCAGTATCACGTGGAGATTATAGAGATGCATCATTCGCATAAGAAAGATGCCCCAAGCGGGACCGCAGTAAAAGCCGCTGAAATCATCTCTGATTACATCGGAGGGAAAACAGCATTTGTCTATGGCAGGCAAGGCATAACGGGGGAAAGGACGGATGAGGAGATAGGAATACATGCAGTGCGTGCCGGTGACATCGTTGGTGACCACATCGTATTGTATGCGGGCAAGGGTGAACGCTTAGAGATAACACACCGTGCACACAGCCGAGAAGCTTTCGCTCAGGGTGCGATAAAAGCCATTGAATGGATTAGCGGGAAAGAAAGAAGAGAGATATATTCAATGGATGAGATGATGCGGGAATTGGAATTGGAACAGGAATAGGATTGCACTTAAAGCTTTGTGATTGCAAACAGGAAAAAAATGAGTGAAACAAAAAAAGTGAAAGATTTAAGGGCAGGTAACACTGTTGATACAACTTTTTTAACGATGGAGAAGGAACTAAAGGGATTTACCTCAAAAGAAGGATACTATCTGCAGGTGAAATTGGGGGATAGCACGGGGAGTATATGGGGGAAGTGCTGGGAGAAAGCCGAAGAAGTCGCATCTCTGTTTGAACCCGGCGACATCGTTCGTATAAAGGGAGTGGTGGAATCATTTAGAGGTCGCTTACAGTTGATCTTCGAGCCCGATGGGATTGAAAGAAGCACAGAAAAAAACGACATCGCTGAATATCTGCCAAGGACATCAAAAAATATAGACTTTTTGTTAGCCGAAATAGTAAAAATCGCAGAAGGAATGGAGAATGAGTATCTTAAGCGTGTGGTTTTCTCTTTCCTCAACGACCCCGACTTTATAAATTCCTTTAAGAAGGCACCATCCGCTAAAATTCATCACCATAATTACATCGGCGGGTTGATAGAGCATACTCAGTCTGTTGTAGCGCTATGCAAAACCATCTCCAGGCTATATCCCGAACTTGACAGGGATTTGTTGCTCACCGGTGCCATTCTGCACGACATAGGGAAAACAGCGGCTTATGAATATTCGTTTCGGATAGACGTAACAGAAGAAGGAGGGCTGGTAGACCATATCGTGTTGGGTTATCGAATGGTGGAGGATAAAATAAAAGGGATAAAAGGTTTTCCGGAGGAACTCGAACTTAGATTGCTGCACCTGATCTTGAGCCATCATAATTACGGTGAATGGGGCTCCCCGGTGAAGCCATTGTTTGCAGAAGCAGAAGCATTGTGTTATGCAGATCTGCTCGATTCTCAGCTCAAGGAATTCTTGCAGATACAGAAGCATGAGGAATCGAAAGGAAAAGAGGGAGTATGGAGTGATTTCAGCAGGAGATTAGACCGTTTCTTTTATTTAGGCAGAGGGAAAGGGAAAGGAAAAGAAAAGAACTAAAAAAGGAGTACTTGTTTACCGCTGAGCCCGCAGAGAACACAGAGGGTCAGAAAAAACATTTATCTCATCTCAGCGCTCTCCGTGATCTCGGCGGTAAATAAACATATAAAAGAATATGAAAACACGCAACGATAATACCGGGAGTATCTTAAAGCTAATAAAACTGCCTGATTTACTTTCTATCTGTAATGCATTACTCGGCTTCTCTGCTATACTATTTGTGCTCGGAGGAGTAAATGAAAGAGTAATTAAAAATGCGCTTGTATTAATTTTAGTAGCAGCGGTGGTTGATGGATTAGACGGCATGGTGGCGAGAAATATAGAGTGCTCGCCTTTAGGCAAATATCTTGATTCTCTTGCTGATATGGTGTCCTTTGGTGTTGCACCTGCAATTGTTGCTTATGTGCTTCTTAGGAACTATTTACATGTTTACGATTACGCTTACGCTTATGTTACGTTGGCTCTCTGCGGTGCGTACGTGATAAGCGGGATGCTAAGGCTTGCGAGGTTCGACGCAAAACCTTTCTTTCAAAAAGAAAGCTTTACCAAAGAAAAAGTGCATTTTGAAGGATTGCCGATTACCGGGAGTGCGATTTTTTTAGCTTCTTTTATGCTTGTATTTATCGAATTACAGCTTCCATCTCAACTATATCCTTTCCTTCTGATTGCTTTAATGGGCATTTTATGTGGCTTGATGACCAGCAGAATAAGGTATGGAAATATAAGGGATAAGAGGGTAGTGATACCAGTAGGGATTGTTTTTTTCATGCTGTTCTTTTTTTATAAATTCTTCTCTTTGCCTTTCGTTTATCCCACAGCCGTTATTTTTGCGTTAACAGCGTTTTATATATGCAGTCCTCTAATATTACCAAATCACAAGCTCCAAGCACCAAATTCCAAATAATATCAAATATCAAAATCCCAATGTCCAAAACTGATTTTCTTCAATTACAACAATTAATGTATTTATATAAGAAAGCACAAGATTTATTTGAATCTCTTTATGAAATAGGATTACAATCTAATGGGGGCGAATCATGAAATTCATAAAATGGTTTGAGGAGGTTGGAACAAGAGATGTAGCCTTAGTGGGCGGGAAAAATGCATCGCTTGGCGAGATGATAAGAAATTTGACTGAAAAGGGAGTGAACGTTCCTTCTGGTTTTGCCATCACTGCTGAGGCTTACAGATACGTGATAGAAAAAGCAGGCATACGAGAAAAAATCGGGGATACGCTGGCGGGTTTGGATACGCACGATATGAAAAACTTGTCCGAGCGGGGCAGCAAGATAAGAGACATGATAAAAAATGCGGAGTGTCCAAAAGAGCTGGAGGAAGAGATAAGAATTGCTTATAGACAAATGGAAGAAAGGTATGGGGGCGGGGTTGACGTCGCGGTGAGAAGCAGTGCAACCGCAGAAGACCTACCCACAGCGTCATTCGCAGGACAGCAAGAGACGTATCTGAACGTAAGGGGAGAAGAAGAACTGGTGGAAAAGGTTATGGAATGTTTTGCTTCTCTATTCACTAATAGAGCAATATCATATCGAGTGGACAAAGGATTTGCCCATCTCAGCGTCTATCTATCGGTTGGAATACAAAAGATGGCTCGCTCGGATTTAGCGTGCTCAGGAGTTATGTTTTCGATAGATACCGAATCGGGTTTCCGAGATGCGGTTTACATAACGGGTGCATACGGTTTAGGGGAGAATGTCGTGCAAGGGACTGTAAATCCAGACCAGTTTTATGTTTTTAAACCGACCTTAAAGGAAGGATTTAGACCGATTGTAGAGAAGAAACTGGGGACGAAGAGAAAGAAACTGGTTTATAAAGAAAAAGGGACGGGGACAAAGCAAAAAAAAGTTGAAAGAGAAGAGCAAAGAATGTTTGTGCTGACAGACGATGAGGTGCTCACGCTCGCAAGATGGGCTTGCATTATAGAAGACCATTATGGGACGCCCATAGATATCGAATGGGCAAAGGATGGGAGAACCAACGAGCTTTTCGTGGTTCAGGCGAGACCGGAAACGGTACATTCACAAAGAAACGTTGCGGTGTTCGAGACCTATGTGCTTGAAGAGGATAGGGATTTGCTCAGAGAAGAAGGGAAGCTGTTGGTCGAAGGCGAGGCAGTTGGTACTAAAATTGGGTATGGAGAGGTAACTGCGATAGAAAGCTCCGAGGACATCCATAAATTCAAGCCAGGGCAGGTTCTGGTTACCGACATGACTGACCCGGATTGGGAGCCGATAATGAAAGTGGCAGGTGCGATTATTACAAATAGGGGTGGAAGAACCTGCCATGCCGCTATAATTTCCAGGGAACTTGGAATACCCTGTGTAGTTGGGACGGTTAAGGGGACAAGGGTTTTAAAAGGTGTAAAAGATGTTACGGTAGATTGTGCAGAAGGTACAGGTGCAATATACGAAGGGAAGTTGAAATACAGGGTAGAAAAACTGACACTGGACAAACTTCCAAGACCCCGCACACGGATAATGATGAATGCCAGTGTTCCAGAAAATGCATTTGTTCGAGGTCAAATTCCGAATGATGGCGTGGGTTTAGCCCGAGAGGAGTTTATAATCAATTCCTATATAGGCATACACCCTCTGGCGCTAATAGAATACGAGGAATTAAAGAAAAGGGCAATGGCAAATGAAGGAGAAGACAAGAAGATAGCCCGTGTAATTAAAGAGATAGACGAGAGAAGCGCCTCGTATGAGGACAAAGTGGAATTTTTCATTGACAACTTGGCAAGGGGAATAGGAAAGATAGCAGCGGGATTTTATCCAAATGACGTGATAGTGAGATTATCGGACTTCAAAACGAATGAGTATGCTAATTTAATTGGCGGATATCTTTACGAGCCTGAAGAAAGTAATCCAATGATAGGTTGGAGAGGTGCCTCGCGTTATTATGACGATAAATTCAAACCTGCATTTGAGTTAGAATGCAAAGCGATAAAAAAAGTGAGGGAAGAAATGGGATTGACCAATGTCAAGGTGATGGTTCCGTTTTGCAGAACGCCGGAAGAAGGAAGAAAGGTGATAAAAACAATGGCGGAGTTCGGATTGAAACAGGGAGAAAATGGATTGGAGGTGTACGTGATGTGTGAGATACCCTCAAATGTCATCCTGGCGGATGAATTTGCGGATGTGTTTGATGGGTTCAGCATAGGGTCGAATGATTTAACGCAACTAACGCTTGGTTTGGATAGGGATTCTGACCTGGTGGCGCACATATTTGACGAAAGAAACGAAGCTGTGAAAAGGCTGGTGAAGCATGT
Organism: Candidatus Methanophagales archaeon; assembly: GCA_023131215.1. Classification (GTDB taxonomy): domain Archaea; phylum Halobacteriota; class Syntropharchaeia; order Alkanophagales; family Methanospirareceae; genus JAGXOS01. Next base: position 12,814 of record JAGLZV010000057.1, read on the forward strand.
CATAGAAGTTGCTCATGAACACGAGCCGAGGAGGAAGATAGGGATATGTGGTCAAGCGCCGAGTGATTTTCCAGAATTTGCGGAGTTTTTGGTCGAGTGTGGAATAGATTCGATGTCTTTGAATCCGGATGCGATAATATCAACGAGGTTAAATGTAGCAGAGGTGGAGAAGCGGATAGAAAAGTAAAATCCCAAATCCCAAGCACCAAAATCCAAACAAATTCAAATATCCAAATTTAAAATCCGAAACTAAACCTTCTTAAAAAATAAGATGAAAATATTGCAGGGTAAAAAAAGATGTACATAAAGATAAGAGCGGTTGACGTAGTAAGGGTGCCTCCGAGGAGATTGGGTGACGATTTGCAGCTTACAGTGAAAGAGATATTACAAGAGAAGCTGGAAGGCAGGATGGATAAAAAGATAGGGATGTTCATTGCAATACAGGATGTGGTGGATATAAAGGAAGGAAGGCTGATGATAGGAGACGCGGGCGTTTATTACGAAACGGTTTTTGATGTGCTCGTTTTCAGACCTAAGATGCAGGAGATAGTGGAAGGAGAAGTGGTGGAGATAGTGGAATTTGGCGCTTTTGTGGAGATAGGTCCGTTAGATGGGTTGCTACATATCAGCCAGATTACCGACGAATACATTTCGTATGATGAGAAGGGAGCAAAACTCGTTACCAAGGATACCAACAGGACATTAGGAGAGGGGGATAAGTTACGGGCAAGAATAGTTGCGATTTCGCTTAACGAAAGGGATCCAGGGGACAGCAAGATAGGATTAACGATGAGACAGCCGGGGTTGGGGAAAATCGAGTGGATAGAAGAAGAGCGGGAGAAAGAGAGGAAGAAAGGAGAGGGAGAAGGCGTGTAGAAACCTTTCTTTTGAAAGAAAAGCTTTACCAAAAGAAAAAATAGAGGAAAAAAGAGATGGAAAGGGCATGCAGGGATTGTCGCAGGATTATTGAAAGTGGAAAGTCAGTATGTAAATGCGGCTCTAATTCAATCAGCAAAGACTGGAGTGGGTATATTGTGATTATAGATGCAAAGGGGTCAGAGATAGCGGAGAAATTGGAGATAAAGGAAGAAGGGAGGTATGCATTGAAGGTGCGGTGAGGGTAAGGATAGATTACAACAATGGAAAACTAAAAATGTTTACATATTTTTTCTTTTAGTACAGGTTTTCTTTTTTATAAAAAAGAAAAAGTGTTAAGATGGAAATAGAGATAACAAAGAAGAACAGTAATCAACTGTTGAGGAGGAAGGAAGTATTTTTTAGGTTAAAGCACGGAGGGGCTTCGCCAAGCAGAGCCCAAGCACGAGACGTCTTGATAGAAAAGCTCCGGTGCCGTCCAAACCTCCTCGTAATAGATATGATGAGAACGGAATTCGGGAAAAGAGAAACGGTAGGCTATGCAAAGGTATATGAAAACGAAGATAGGTTAAGAGAAATAGAGAGGGAACACATAATAAAAAGGAACTTTGGTAGCCTGGGCCTGGGTGAAGGAGAAGGAGAAAGTCAAGGACAAGGCGAAAAGGAAGAAAAAGGAGAGTAGATGAGAAAATGGTGGCAATTCACAAGTTTTATGAAGTGGCAGAGGAAAAAGGGAAAGGAAAAGCGAAAGCTGGGTTGAGATTGCACAGGACGCGGAAGGTATGTCCAAGGTGTGGAGCAGGGGTGTTTTTAGCAGAGCATAAAGACCGGTATTCGTGCGGAAAATGCGGTTATACAGAGTTCATGAAGAAATAACTTGACATTGTCAGATTAACCGCCGAGTTCACGGAGAACGCAGAGGATGTAAGGGATAATGTTTATTCAAATCACGAATTTACATATTTTCTCCGCGAACTCAGCGTTCTCTGCGGTAAACTTAAAAAGGGGACAAAGTCAAATTAAACGTTTGACGGAGTTTCATCTTTGAACTTCTTCGCTTTGACGACAACAAACGAGCCTTCACCATAGCCTGCTTTTACCGACTCAACCTCGTTTATCTCAGCCAAATCATGGAAAATAGTTTGACAGAAGGAGAAATCCTTAAAACCGGTCTTTTCCAAAATAGAAATCACCGCTTCTGTTGTATAAAATCTTGCGACACGGTAAAACACACTTTCTTCTTTATGCCGTTCATATAATCTCCCGACTGGACTGTCTCGGTCTATAAATCCAATAACCAGGCAACCATCCGGTTTCAATATCCGATACACCTCTTTAAATGCGGTTCTTAGGTCATCAACAAAACAAATGGTCGTAACCATGAGTGCGAGATCAAATGAGGAGTTCCCAAATGGAAGCGCTTCCGCAACAGCACCAATAACATCAATACCTCTTGTCCTGGCGAGTGCTCTCATTTTCGATGAGGGCTCCACCCCAAGTGCGATGCCCAAGGGAGCAGCAAATCGTCCACTGCCCACGCCTATTTCTATACTAATACTGTTTTCGCTTTCAGGCAGTTGTGCTTTTATCGCCCTGAGTTCTGATTCGTAAGCAAATCGGTGCTTAACGAACCAATCTTCATATTTAGATGCATATTTTTCAAAAGGTTCGATTTTGGGCATGATTGTTAGTATTTGTAGCTGAAGAATAAATCCCAAATAAACCCTTTTCTTTTAGAAAAAGAAAAGCGTTTTCGGAAAAGAAAAATACCTTAAAAATGTTTCTTTGGTAAATCTTTCTTTTTAAGAAAGGTTTATTGGTAGTATTGGTATATATAGGGATTTTGTATATAAAGTATAACTTCCTTCTATTTGAGACACGGATTTACACAGATTCACACGGATTTTTTCTTTTTTTGTTGGACTGGGCTAACGGCATTGCTCTTTTTATCGGTGTTAATCTGCGTTAATCTGTGTCTATAATTTATTTTTTCTTGTTTTATACTTTTACTTTTTTTTTCTTCACTTTTTCCGCGCCCCTTTTCACATATCTCTTCCTTTCCTTGCGCTCTACATACCATCTCAATATCCCTGCGTTTAGCAGCCAGGTGTTCAGCAAATCCATCGTGAGACCAAACAAAAGCACGATTGATATGTCCCTTAATATAGGAATAGGTGCAAAATGCGCGGAGAATAAGTGGATAGAAGAAGAAACCAGGAACATTGCGAACACTGCGGACAGAGTAGTGGAAGTCATGGTTATACCTGTTCGCATTGCATTTCTTACCTTCTCGTTTAATTCGCCTTTTTTACGAAGCAGATTTGTCGTCAGTAAGATATTAGAATCCACCGAATAGCCAATGAGCATGAGCAACGCCGCTACCGTGCCCAGCGATAGTTCCAGCCCTATTACGTCCATACAGGCAACAGCGATAACGATGTCAGAAAAAGCGGCAAAGATGACCGCAAAAGAAGGAACTAAGAAAAGCAAAGCTCGAAAAAAATATTGTAGTAACCGTGGAAGGGTAATCGCGAAAGATGGGACAACGGTGAAAGGAGAGACAACGGTGATAAAAGCGAAGAAAACGACCGCTGCCATCCCACCAAAAGCGTATTTAAGAGCACGCACTGCCTTAATTCGGAATTGTTCGCCAAATACGGGGTTCATACTCTTAGGAATTTCATATTGTCCCGGTTCATATTGATCATCAAGCATATTTTCCAACTCATCCTTTTGCGATTTGCTCATCGGTCCGAATCGAATCATCTTTTCGTTCCCCACGTATGTCTCCCCAACAAGCACATTCGGAAAAGCGGAGAATTTTGCGGTTAGCTCTTCCCCCGTCTCATCGGTTCTTATTTTCACCATCGTTCCGCCTATAAAGTCTATCCCTAAATGGACTGGGGAATGGGGAGAATGAGGATATATGGGCGGTTGCATATAAGTGTAGGCGAGCACGGCAAAAGAGATGAGCAAGATGATTAGGGGTATTGCAACCAATTTCTTCACGGGATATTTCGTTATATCTATTTTATCAAACAGGCTTTCTTTTTCAGGCATAGGCACACACTCAGAGTTATTTATATTTACTTAAATAAAACCTTTTCTCCACAAGACCATGAGAAGGCTTGAGATAAGAATAAGAGATGCGAATGCCGAAGAATTGAAGCGTATAAGTGAAGGTATGGGTCTTGCGCTGAATTTAGAGGAGGTGCGAAGGATAAAACGATATTTCGTGGCGAAAAGCAGAGAGCCAACGGATGTGGAGCTCCAAAGTATTGCACAGGCATGGTCGGAGCATTGCTGTTACAAGAGTTCGAAAAAAATATTGCAAGAGTTCATTTTTGGGATAGAAGCGCCGCAAAGCATATTAGTGATAAAAGAAGATGCGGGAGTTGTCGAGTTTGATGAGGAACACGCTTATGTTGTGGCATTTGAAAGCCACAATCACCCTTCGGCAGTTGAACCTTATGGTGGTGCGGCAACCGGAATAGGAGGCATTGTCAGAGACGTGGTTTGCATGGGCGCACAGCCAATAGCATTAATTGACCCTTTATTTTTTGGGCATCTGGATTATGGATATGAAAAACTTCCTGAGGGTGTGAAGCATCCGAGGTTTTTGTTTAATGGTGTTGTTGCGGGGATAAGCGACTACGGGAATCGAATAGGCATTCCAACGTGTGCAGGCATGGTTTATTTCGATGAAGGCTATGTGGGCAATTGCGTGGTGAACGTGGGCTGTGTAGGGATAATGAAGAAGACAGATTTGAGAAGAAGCATGGCGAAGTCTGGTGAGATGCTTGTTCTGGTCGGCGGAAAAACAGGAAGGGATGGCATACACGGCGTTACTTTCGCTTCGGTAGAGTTAACAGGGGAGGAGGAATTCAGAAGTGCAGTTCAATTAGGGGACCCAATAACGAAAGAACCACTAATGCATGCGATATCGGAAGCGAATGAGAAGGAATTGATAAGAGGAATGAAGGACCTCGGTGGAGGCGGTTTATCATGCGCAGTGAGCGAGATGTGCCATGCAGGAGGATGCGGTGCAGATGTTTATTTGGAGAGAGTAAAGTTAAAGGAAAAGGGGCTCGACGCATGGGAGATATGGGTTTCCGAATCGCAGGAACGGTTTTTAATCGCGGCATCGAAAGACAAAGAGGAAGAGTTGCTGGGGATATTTGAGAAATGGGATGTAGATGCAGTGGTTATAGGACAAACACAAACTTTAGGAAAGTTTGATCAAAACGCTGCGCAACAAACTTTTAAGAAAAGTTTGATCAAAAATGCTGCGCAGATACGGATTTTTTATGATAGTGAGAAGATATTTGAGCTGGATACTGATTTTCTGGTTGCATGTCCTGTTTATGAGCGTCCAAGGGAGATAAAGATAAAGGAGAAGGGAGAGGGAGAGCCAGTAATAGAAGAGCTGAAAGATTATAACGAAGTTTTAAAAATGTTGCTTGAGGCTCCAAACATCGCATCGAGGGAAAGTGTTATAAGACAGTATGACCATGAAGTGCGAGGGGCTACGGTGATAAAACCGATGCAAGGGATAATAGGAAAAGAGACGCATGGAGATGCAGCGGTGATAAAGCCGTTAGAAGATTCCTATAAAGGTATTGCCATTACAGCAGATGTGAATCCGTCTTATTGCAAACTAAATCCGTTCTGGGGTGCTGCAAGTGCGGTAGATGAAGTATGCAGGAATTTAACAGCGGTGGGCGCGGTGCCAGATTCATTTGCCGATTGTTTAAATTTCGGTAATCCGGAAAAGCCAGACAGAATGGGGGATTTCTATGAATGCTGCCGAGGTTTAGGCTACATGGCATCCTCGCTTGGGGTACCTTTTGTGAGTGGTAACGTGAGTTTTTACAATGAATCCGCAGCTATGAACGAATCCATTCCTCCTACACCGACTATTCTGGGCATAGGGATCTGCGAAGATGTAAGAGAATGCATTACCGTGGACATGAAGGAAGCCGGGAATTTCATGTATGTGATAGGGAATACGAAAGAGGAGTTAGGTGGGAGTGAGTATTATAAGTTGTGTGGTGTAGAAGGAGGATTTGTGCCGAGAACTGACCCGGAGGCGCTGAAAAGGAGTATGGAAGCGTTAAGGGAAGCGATGAAAGAAGGATTAATAGCAAGCTGCCATGACATTTCGGAAGGTGGTCTTGCGGTTGCGGTATGCGAGATGTTAATAGGAGGCGATATTGGCGCTTCAATTGATATTGCGGGTGTGAATCCGGGAATGAGGAGCGATTATAAGTTGTTTTCCGAATCTAATACGAGATGGGTGGTGGAGGTGTGGAAAGATGAAAAGGGGAGGTTTGAGAAGTTGATGAAGGAAAGAAAGGTTTATGCAACTCGAATAGGGGAGACGGTGGGAGAGAAGAGGGTTGGTATTCGTGAGAGGAATAAGGAGTTGGTGGACATTTCGTTAGAGGAAGTGAGAAGAGCGTGGAGTGGGAAGTTTCATTGATGAAAAAATGCAATTGGTGATAAACACATACGGGTCTTATCTAAGGAAGAAGGGGATACGAAAGGGGGGATTATTATTCCGAAGGATAAAACTAAGGAGTTTGTGAAGTTTCAAAAAGAGTGGGTGGTAGGGCGGGTATGACTGCACAGAATATTGATAATGCGAAGTTATATATATTCCCGCAAGCTTTATGTCTTATGCATAAGCAATAGAGGCTTATAAATGATAACAGAAGCCGATACTTGTCGTAGGTACGTGTTACCAAAATTATATGAAGCAGGGTGGTCAGATGATCAAATTAGCGAACAAAAGACCTTTACTGACGGTAAGATTGTTGTACTAGGGGATAAAGTACAAAGGAGAAAAACTAAAAGAGCCGATTATATCCTCAGAATATCTAGAAACTTCCCAATCGCGGTTATTGAGGCTAAAGC
>JAGLZV010000058.1 GCA_023131215.1 Candidatus Methanophagales archaeon
GATGGACTACAGCAGGCAAAAGAATATGCTGAGATCCTCGGACTTAAGTTTTCTTACTCAACGAATGGACATGGAATAATTGAACATGACTATATCACAGGACTGGAAAGGAAACTTGCCAGACTGCCCCCTCCAAAAGAACTATGGAATCGTCTTAAGGAAAACGAAGGAATTACTTCGGATGTAGAAGATAAATTACTAACACCTTATTACGCGCTTCCGAGAAAGCAAGCACGATATTATCAAGAGATAGCGATTAATAGGTCTGTTCAAGCGGTTCTTAAGGGTAAAAAGAGGATACTTCTCACATTAGCTACGGGTACAGGTAAAACCTACATTGCTTTCCAGGTAATCTGGAAGTTATGGAATGCTCGCTGGAATCGGAGAGGGGAATACAGAAAGCCTAAAGTTCTCTATTTGGCGGATAGAAATGTCCTTATTGATAATCCTAAAGATATGACGTTCTCAGTCTTTGGAGATGCTCGGTGGAAAATAAAGGGCAAAGTAGTAAAAAGTAGAGAAATTTACTTTTCGACCTATCAGGCCATTGCCAAGGACGAAAGAAGACCCGGTTTGTATAAGGGGTATCCGCAGGATTTCTTTGACTTGATAATCGTTGATGAGTGCCATCGAGGAAGTGCACGAGATGATAGCAACTGGCGTGAAATCCTCGAATATTTCAAACCCGCAGTTCAGATTGGAATGACCGCTACACCGCTGAGAGAGGACAATCGTGACACATACAAATATTTTGGCAATCCTATCTATACCTACAGCTTGAAGCAGGGCATCGAAGACGGATTCCTTGCCCCCTACCGAGTTCACCGAGTTGTTTCTACTGTGGACGCTACTGGTTGGATGCCCTACAAAGGACAGTTGGACAAATTCGGGCGAGAGGTTCCTGATGGGCATTATGGTACTAAGGATTTTGAACGGAGTGTTTCATTGATGAAACGGACCGAAACATATGCCAAACACCTAACAGAATATTTGAAGGACTCGGATAGGTTTGGGAAAACGATAGTCTTTTGTGTGGATCAGAGCCATGCTGAACAGATGAGGATGGCTTTGAACAACCTAAATACGGATTTAGTAAAGGAGTCCGCGGATTACGTGGTTCGAGTGGTCTCCGAAGAGGGACAAATTGGAAGAGGACACCTCGATAGGTTTATGGATGTTGAAACAAGTACCCCAACAATAGTTACAACCTCTAAATTGCTCACTACGGGAGTAGATGTTCCAACCTGTAAGAATATCGTGATATTCAGAGTTGTCAATTCAATGACTGAATTCAAACAGATAATTGGAAGGGGTACAAGGGTTAGAGATGATTATGGAAAACTATTCTTTAATATCCTTGATTATACCGGAAGTGCAACCAAGCTGTTTGCAGACCCGGATTTCGATGGAGAACCGGTTTGCATTACAGAAGAGGAGATTGATGAAGAAGGGGGAAGTGCTGGCATCATTTACGAGGAAACTTCAGAAGAAGAGAATTGGACTGTGAAAGAGGAGCAGGCACAATACGACCTGATACAGCCATCATTATCTGATGATTCAGAAGGCGAACCCAGAAAGTATTATGTTGATGAAGGGATAGTTGAGATTGCTGCCAATTTGGTGTATGAATTAGATCAGGAGGGAAAACGTCTCAGAGTAGTGGAATACACCGATTACACACGTAAGCAGCTAATACGCATGTACACCTCAGCAGTAGAGCTTAAATCTAAGTGGGGTGATTCTGAACAGAGGAAAGTGGTTATCCAGACGCTGGAGGAGAGAGGAATATCGTTTGAATATCTCGCCAAGGTGACTGGACTGTATGATGCCGATCCCTTTGACCTGCTGTGTCATGTAGCGTTCAATGCACCGCTGCGAACCAGACGAGAAAGGGCGGAGATGGTGAAGAGGAATAAGCAGGACTTCTTTGACAGATATGGCGCGGTAGCCAGAGCGATATTGAACGAAATCCTGGATAAATACATCGAATTTGGTCTCGAACAATTGGATGATTTTGATATTCTTAAGGTGCCACCTATTTCTGAACACGGGAACCTCATGGAAATTGCCGATGCCTTTGGCGGAATTCCCGAACTAAGAAACGCATTATCAGAACTCCAGAACGGAGTTTACGCCTATTAGAAGAGTGATAAAAAATGTCGCAAAAGAAAAGTGATAAAATGCCGAAAACCACTGCACAACAGCTTGCAAGCATCATCAAGTCATGCAGAGACATAATGAGAAAGGACAAAGGTTTGAGTGGCGATTTAGACCGTCTCCCGATGCTGACCTGGATCATGTTTTTGAAATTCTTGGATGACATGGAGAAAATCCGCGAGGCTGATGCGCTTTTGCACAGTGAGCGATACGTACCGGCAGTCGAAAAGCCTTACCGCTGGCGTGATTGGGCAGCGAAAGAAGAGGGGATAACTGGTGACGAGCTTATTGCATTCATTAACAACGATGAGGCAGTACGACCTGACGGGACACGTGGTCCCGGGCTTTTTGCTTATCTTCGTTCACTCCAGGGTGGTGATGGTGGGGACAGACGTGATGTAATAGCCACTGTGTTCAGAGGAACGATTAACCGTATGATCAACGGTTATCTACTTCGGGATGTTTTAACTAAAGTCAACAGCATAAACTTCACGTCAACGGAAGAGATTCACACACTCTCCCACCTTTACGAGAGCATGCTCAAGGAGATGCGAGATACTGCCGGTGATTCTGGAGAATTTTACACACCGCGTCCTGTAGTTCGTTTTATTGTTGAAGTAGTTGATCCACAATTAGGTGAGGCGATTCTTGACCCTGCATGTGGCACAGGCGGTTTTCTAACAGAGACGTATGAAC
>JAGLZV010000059.1 GCA_023131215.1 Candidatus Methanophagales archaeon
CGCACCATCTCCAATAGAAGAACTGAAAGACAGGATAGAGAACGCAGAAAGTGCTAAAAAATACCTTTTCCTTGGCTTCCGAGGATGCGGAAAGAGCACGGAACTGAATAGGCTATCCAGAGCGCTTGATGAGAACAGATTTCTCATCGTGAGTTATTCAATTCGTGAATTGGATGTAAGCGATTTCGATTTCCGAGATTTCTTCGGTTCTATGGCTTTGAAAATCTATGACATTGCAGAGAAAGAGGTGGAACTGGAACGAGATATTAAAGAAGATTTCAGGGATTTCATGATGCGTATTACAAAGGTTTCTGAAGAAGATATCACGAGATACCACGAAATGGGAATATCCTTCTCAAATTTTATCCTTCTGAAATTGGGAAGAGAAGCGAAGACGAGAGAGTATATCAGAAAAGAGCTTGAAACGAGAATAAGCGACCTCATTCAAAGGCTCAACTGGCTTACGATGGAAGTAGAAAGCAAAACAAGCAAAAAAGTTGTGGTAATCGTGGATGACCTCGATAAACTTGCTCGCGGACAGCAAGCAGAAGACTTCTTCTATAAAAATTATGGCTTGCTCATTCAACCAAATTGCTTCGTTATTTACACATTCCCCATACCATTGACTTTCAATCCATATTACGAGAATGTCCGGCATGCCTTTGACGATGATATTATCCTGCCGCAACTTCCAGTGAGAAGTAGAGATAGGAAGAGGATAAATGAAGAAAATTTCGATTTCTACAAGGGAATAGTGGATAAGAGGATGGATTTGGGTTTGATAGAGGAAGAAGCTTTAAAGGATGCTATATTATCCACGGGAAAAACTTCTGAGTTCATTTCAGTTATGCGGGATGCGGCAATAAAAGCCTACAGGAATGAGAATGAGAAGATAACAAAAGAAGAAGTCGGAAAAGCGTTGGAGAAATTGAGGAGAACGTATGACCGAACACTTACCGAAGCGCATAAAAAGAGGCTTTTGGAGATTTATGACAAAAGGGAAGCTCGTGATGAGAACATAAGCGATTCCACAAGTCGTGATTTGCTTTTCAGTTTGACTGCGGTTGAGTATGAGGATGAAGAGGGAAGGTGGTGCGATATAAATCCATTATTGATGCCATTGGTGGGGAAATGGAAGAAAGCTTGATGGAAGATATAGAGGAAATAGACACGATAATAGCAGAGCTTGAGATTTCAAAAGGTACGGGGAACTTGATACTGTGCGTGGTTAATTCTCCTGCCTATCGAGAGAGAATTATCCGGACTTTGCAGAGGAGATTCTTATCAGAGGTAATTTTTGTAGAAAAAGGTGAGCAAATTATCCGCAATTTAAAAAGCGGAGATTTTGAAGGTTCGGATATTTTAATCTGGGTGATGCCCGAAGAGCCGACAGAAGAGTTACTTAACACCTTGAATAATTTCAGGGAGCTGTTCTATGAGGTGAAGATACCTAATTTAGTGTTTTACAATCAGGCATTTTCTGAGAGCGTGATAAGAAAAGCACCAGACTTCTGGCGATATAGAGGAAACTACTACGAATTTGAAGAAGCGGAAAGAGGAATGGCTTTTGAGGCGCTTGAGACGTTAGCCACTCCTTTCTATTATCAGGACAAGGAAGACCTGCTGAGAAGGAAGAGGATAAACGAATATCTTCTTAAAAAGGTCAGAGATATAAAAATAAAATCTGACATATTGGGCGAATTGGGTGGAATATCGTATTATTCAGGAGAACTTGATGAAGCTTTGGAATATCACGAGGAGGCATTGAAACTGGATGAAGAGTTGGGAATAAAAGAAGGAATAGCAGCAAATCTTGGAAGCATTGGTATTGTCTATCGGGGTAAAGGAGAACTTGAAAAGGCTTTAGAATATCACGAGATGGCTTTAAATTTGTTTAGGGAATTAGGATTAAAAGAGGGAATAGCATTAGCTCGTGGAAGCATTGGCATTGTTTATGGAATCAAAGGAGATTTTGACAAAGCTTTAGAATACTTCGAGAAGGCGTTAAAACTGCATGAGGAGTTGAGAAGTAAAAATGGAATAGCAACTCAGCTTGGAAACATAGGCATTGTCTATCGAACCAAAGGGGAGCTTGGGAAAGCTTTAGAATATTTCGAGAGAGCTTTGAATTTGTTTGAGGATTTAGGATTTAAAGAAGGAATAGCAGTAAATCTTGAAAGCATCGGCATTGTCTACCGAGTCAAAGGGGAACTTGATAAGGCTCAGGAATGTCATGAGAAGGCACTAAGAATTTTTAAAGATATGGGTAACAGAATTGGAGCAGCCCGAATTTTGATAAACATCGGCGATGTTTTTGTTCGGAAAGGCGATAAAGAGCGTGCATTGGATTATTATCGTGAAGCGCAACTTCTTGCAGAGGGCAGTTCGGTTTTTGAAATCGTCAGTAAGCGGCTCAAAAGATTAAAAGAGGGGCAAAATGCGAAAGATACTCAGTAAACCACAAAAAGAATATAAACAATGCATAGTAATCAGAGAAGATTTAAAGCTGTCAAAGGGTAAAGCAGCAGCACAAACCGCTCATGCTTCGATATTAAGCTACGAACTTGCTACGCCGCGGGATAGGAAGAAATGGAAGGAGCAAGGGCAGAAGAAAGTTATACTGAAGGTGAACAGCCTTGCTGAGATATACAAATTAGAAAAGGAAGCGAAGAAGCTTGGACTGCCTTTTGCTATCATAGAAGATGCAGGCCTGACAGAAATCCCGCCTGGAACGGTGACTGCAATAGGAATAGGACCTGCGAATGCAGAAGAAGTGGATAAGGTAACGAAGCATCTGGAGCTACTTAAATGAAAAATGCAAAGTGCAAAAGTCAAAATAAAATCTTTCTTCTGGAAGATTAGATTACGAAATGAAGCTGTACCGGCTAATCTCTTCTGAGGAAGGACCGACAAAACTGTTTGTCGGTGGTCTGCATGGAAAAGAAGGTTTATATACTGCACCCATTCTTGAGGAGTTGGCAAAGGAAAGGATATATAGTGGAAAGGCGATAATCGTTCCCAGCCTTGTCGAAAAGAGCAAATACGTGGATGTTTTATCCGAAGAATACTACCGTAGCAAAGAAGGCATTAAATTGCTTCGCCTCATCCAAAAGTACAAACCTTATTTCTATTTCGAGCTGCACGCTTATGGAGAGCAGTCGTATTCCGGGCTAACTGACCCAGAGCGAGAAAAGAGAATAGGAGTTCCTCCTTTTGTTGACCTCGGAAATAGGGTTCTTTTAGGTTCTATCGCGCCTATATTGCGGAGTGAGTTCACCAAGAACGATTTTTGCGTGACCATAGAGGTTCCTAATTGGAAAAGCGAGAATGAAAAAAT
>JAGLZV010000006.1 GCA_023131215.1 Candidatus Methanophagales archaeon
ACCTATGGTTTATAGGAAAGAAAAACTTTACCAGAAAAGTTTTTCTTTTAGCACAGGTTTTCTTTTTTATAAAAAGAAAAAGTGTATGAAAAAACTATTTCATCTGACACATGGAGTAATTCCCGCTTGCGATGTAAGCACGATAGAGGAATTCAAAACGTTAATTGAGAGGACATGCTCGGTTGAGGGAATCGTTGGATATAAGGCGGGATGCACACTTGCGTTGAGTTATGGATTACCGAAGCTGACGGAGATAGTGGCAGAGCAGACCGACTTGCCTGTAATCTATGACCACCAGAAGGCAGGCACTGATATACCACAGATGGGGGATAAATTCGCAGAGGTGTGCGCAAAAGCGGGTGTCAAAGCGGTTATTATTTTCCCAATGGCGGGTCCTGCTGCTGAAAAAGCATTTATCGAAGCGCTATTCCAAAGAGGTGTGGTTCCGTGGGTTGGTGGTGAGATGACGCATGAGATGTATCTGAGTGGGAAAGGCGGATTTATTGACGATAATGCGCCAAAAGAAATGTATAAAATCGGTGCGGAATACGATGTGGAGTATTTTGTAGTCCCGGGAAACAAACCCGATGTTATTGGTAAATACGATACTTTCCTATCGGAAACCGTGAAAGAGCCAAAGTTTTGTATGCCCGGGATTGGCTCACAAGGAGGAGAGATAAGGAAAGCGTTTGAAGCGGTAAAAGGTAAAGAGGCGTATGCCATTATAGGGTCTGCGATATACAAAAGCAGGGATGTAGAAGAAATAGCGAGGAGGTTTTGCAAAGAGGCGATGGAGTTCTTATAATTAAACCCTTTTCTTTTCGAAAAGAAAAGCGTTTACGGAAAAGAAAACCTGTGCTAAAAGAAAAAATAATAGTTTCTTTAGTAAAGGTTTCTTTTTAAAAGAAAAGTTTATTTTGACTTTTGCACTTTGCAATTTTTATTTTTCACTGTCTGTTCAAAATTCAGGGGAATTTTGAGCAGAAGACCTTCTCTGTATAGCATTCTGCCATTTCCGCATCTTGCATCTTGTGACTTCTAAAACTCTATCTCCTTCATCAACCTCCTTATATGTTCGCTTATTTCATGGAACCTGCGATGTCTTCTCGTGGGCCAGTAAGAAATTATGAACTTGGTGCTTTTATCCGAAATCTTCACCACTAATATTTTTCCCGCTGCTTCGGATAGTGTTCTCCCCACGTCCATAGAGCCTTGCACTTGCATGCCCCAGAGATTGCGTAAAATTAAAAAACCCTGTAGCGCTGTTCTTCCTAATAAACAAACACCATCAGGTTTTATATACTCGATTTCTCGTTTAAGGTGCTGTTCTGCACAGAGTTTTATAACGCTTTTGGCTGGAGCTGTATTTCGTCCGGTTCTTGCCGAGGGGCACTTCACTGTCGGCAGAAGATAAAAACCCGCAGCGATAAAATCGTTTATTGAGCTGATTTCATAGCCCAAATCACTTCGTAAGAGTTCAAATAAACTGTTTCGCAGTCTATCATTTGAGTTTTCGTGGTAGAAGTAGTAGCGACTATTCAGAGGTGGTGCTTCGGAAACAAAAAGGATTTTCACGTGCCGAGGTTCTGACATGGGGATTCTATCATCAGGGCATTTAACTTCATAAAAGCCTTCTTCTTTGCACTTCTTGCATCTCTTTATTCCATCTTGTATTTCTTTCCAGGTCATAGTTTTTCAATCGAGATTTAATAATAAAGAATTCAGATGTTGAAAATGAGGTAAAAGGGAATGATGAAAATGGGTGCTGTTGAAAAATGGAGGAAGTTGCCTTTAAATTTTAAAAAATAAGGACTATAAATCATATTACACCTTTTAAGGAAGAAAATAATAAAACAGAGCATATTCAGCCAGAGATATTTTTTATCATTGTAACAAATTTCTCTTATATAAATGATGACATGGAAAGAGGAGAAAGAGGAGCTCGGAAAAGAGATAACCTGTTTGTTATACGAAAAAGGGCTGATTAAAACATGGTATCGTGATAATCCAGTGGGTTGGACGCTCGTTTCTGGCTTATGGAGTCCTTTCTACATACAATTGAGACCACTTTCTTCTTATCCAGAACTGCTCCAAAAAGTGGGCTATGCACTCGGGAAAATGATTAAAGAGGAATGTAAAGATGTGAATAAAGTGGTGGGTGTAGCAATGACGGGAATACCTATCGCCAGTGCAATAACAATACTGGAAGGCATACCATCTCTGTGGACGAGAAAAATAGATGTCAGGTCTTCGGACGAATTTGAACGATACATCCAGAGTTATGGTGAGCATACGCTGGTAGAGGGCGAGTTTGAAGAGGGCGACCGGATAGCGGTTATTGATGATTTAGCAACTAAATTCGATTCCAAACTCGTTGCAATCGAGCAAATAAAGCATGAAGCGAAGAAGAGAGGTTTAAAGGTCGAATGTAAGGACGTGGTTGTTTTGTTAGATAGAGAGCAAGGAGCGGCTGCGGTGGCGACTCAGCATGGCATTTCTCTTCATTCTCTCATACCTTTTAAATCGAAAGGAATAGAATGGCTGAAAAATTCGCTATCTGAGATTGAATATGAAGTCATCACTGAATACCTACAGGACGAGAAGAGCTATCAGGATGCTGAGGTTCAAAAAGAGTTGTATGAGATGTGTGTGTCAAAAAACGATAAACTTTATAAGGTAAACCAATAAAGATATACTTATAAAGACTTGGTAATGAAAAATGAAAACCGTGAGCACGAAAATAGATGATTTTACAAGGTATCAATTAGAAGAAATCATGGAGAAGGAGGGATATAAAAGTAAAAGCGATTTTTTGAGAGTGGCGTTGGCAGATTTTTTGCAGAGGAAGCAATTGAAATGGTCAAAAAGGAGTGAAATGCGGGCATTCTTTAAGAATAAATCGAAAATAAAAAGCGGTGAGATTATCGAAGGGGTAAGAGAAGAAGAAGACAGAGATATATGATCATATACTTAGAGCCCAGCGCTCTCTTTAAGTGTTATTGGGAAGAAGAAGGTAGCGCGAATGTTGAATGGGTACTTGCTCAATTAGACGAGCATGATAAGGGAGAAACGTCAATATGGACGCTGCTGGAGATTACAAGGGGCTTCATTAAAAGAGCAAATCTCGGCGAGATTTCGTATGACGAGGCTGGAGATGCGGTAAACTTCTTTCTTGCAGATATGAGGGATTTAGAACGGAAGAAGAAAATAAAGATCATTGGCATTACAAAAGGTATTGTTAATCGTGCATTGGTGATTATGCGTGGACGTAATTTATATGCAGCGGATTCAACGCATGTTGCAACTGCAAGCAATACTAACGCTGACGTGATGTTGGTTGACGATAGGCATTTTGAGAAGTTTTATGAAATTGAAGACGTGAAGGTCTTGAATGTCGCAGATGATGCTTTTCGTGATTTATTTGCGGAAATAAAGGGCAGATCAAAAAAGTTTTGAAAAATGAACGAATATAAAATAAAGATAAGGGATGTTGCAAAAGTAGAAAAACTACAAGAAGAAAGTTACCAAATCCCTATATTACAAACAAGGGAAGAATTGATAAGTTTCTTAATAAGAAACAAAGCGTATCCTTACCGCAGCAAAACAGGAAAAATCTTTTTCAGGAGATTGAAAAAAGCGGAAGACGAGAATACGATTTTTGAGG
>JAGLZV010000060.1 GCA_023131215.1 Candidatus Methanophagales archaeon
TCATGCTCCCTTCATTATCTTTTCCACGTGACCCAATCTTCCACCTTGACTTTTTTATCTTTATCCTCAACTCCCTTCGCCCCAAACAGCATTTGCGTTACTTTCTTTACTGCAACTGCCGCCTTTGGGTGCATCATCATAAACATGTCACCACCTGCTATTCCTAATGTCAATCCAGTCATAATCTCATACAAAGGACCTCTATACTTTGCAGGTCCCCAATCTGAATCATCCACAATTGGCGAATCCTTCATCCATGCTTCTCTTGCACCCCACGCATTGGTTATACCGCATGAAATAGGAAATGCTAAATCGGTGTCGCCTTTTAGCGCCGATATTCTCATCCTTTCTATATTCGTGAATGCATAATCCAGACCATATCCAAGCGCAGCAGTTGTAGGATCTATCACTATGTCTTCTCTCGGCACACCTAATTTGAACAAATACCGGTTCAAAGTCTTTTGTGCGTTTATGTCAAGCTGAGTCCACGAAAGAATAACATGCCCATGTTTCAATGCAGCTTTTGCTATTCGCTCGTAGTCCATGTTCAGGTTTGCAGATGCAATTAAACACCTCTCCCCTTCCGCAACCTCAGCCGCAGCCTCCAGCACCTCTGGATCTTTATCCGGATTGCCAGACCCGCCGATGACAATAGGAACCTTCACCGCTTGCAGCACTTCCTCTACCGTCTTTGCCGCTTCTCTCGCTGGCGTATTCTTTATCGTTGGGTCCGTGCTTATCAGATGAATTGTAACCATGTCAGCTCCGAATTCACGCACGTTCTTCTTCGCCCATTCCCCCGGGTCTTCCATCACGTCCTCATAATGTCCCCTCACCGCCTTCGCCAGCAGAATCGGCATGTCAAAACAATCCACCGAAATCACCGGTGGATGCGGCATTTGGCAGTCAAAATTATAGAAAGGCAAGGATTTCTCGCCCCCAATTGTTACCGTTCCTTCCCTTGTGCCGCCATCTGACGATGTAGCACCGATTGTGACTTCTTCTATCTGCCCATGCCACTCTGTTTTTGCAACTTCAAATTTCACCTCCGCTAACTCCAGCGCCTCTATTCTCTCTTCCTCAGAAACCGCTGGTGTTGGTATCTCTTCTTTTTGTACACCTATTATAGACTGCAGTGCGTGAACTACCGAAGGAGGAATTGCAACGCCCGTCGCCAATTCTATCTCTAAATCTCCTTTTATCTTTACGTCCTCCAGCTCCACTACATCGTATTTCTCCAGTATCCTCGCGATGTCCTCCAAACTTATTCTCTTTGGATTTGCGTTTGTCTTCGCCATTTTTTACTTCGTCTTTTCTTTCCTCTTCACTATTATCTTCCCGATGCTGATGTCTGCATCCTTCAGTATTATCCTTATAGGAGAATTACCTCCCGCTCCCGATGCCATCATTGGTATAGACGCAAGAGGAACTTGGGCTTCTGATGGGACACCCTCTGCAACACGAACTTCCTCTTCCACCTCTGCGGGAGGAGCTACTGCTTCTGCCTCCACTGCCCATCCTTCGGTTATCCGCTCTCCGTTAACTTCTCTGATAACTCCTTTCACAACTGGATGGTCCACGCGCTGCAAGAATTCTCTAAGCTCTTCTATCGTCTTTACTTCCTTCTCTGTCGCTATCTTATCCTTCATCTCCTCAGGAATAGCCTCCGCCACTCGAGCTTTTAAATCCGATGCCATCCATACCACACGACGCCAGCCACCATCATATTGTATAAACTTAGGACTGTAAAAATATTGTATTCCAATCCCAAGGAACCCTTTTACTTGCTTCCCTCCCCCGACAGATCCTGCAATGGTTGAAAACGGCAAACCAATAGGCGTATCGGTAACTTTCGAGCCGCGATGCACCCATCCTATTCCTTCAACTTCCGGTATATAAAATCCCGCTACTTCAAAACAGCCACAACTCGTATGCGGCTTCTCAAGGAATGAATGTAATTTTATAGAATCATATTCACCACTCGAGAGCCTTACCGCAGCTTCATTTACACCTGTGTATTCTCCCCCTATCGGGTCTATACATTCTCCTTTTGGAATAGGGGCGTTGGGTCCCTCAGGGTCAATCCTCGCTGCCGCTCTCGAATCAAACCAGCTCATTGCACCGCAAAGCGCTATCCTATCTGGCGAAACTACACAAACATTCGTTGGTGCAAACGACTGACAAAGCGTGCATTGATAAAATTCGTCCACATCTTCATCGTGCAGTCCTCTCGTTTTCACATCTCTCGCTTCGTATAGCCTGTTCGCCTCTTCTAACCTCTTTTCCACCTCCTCTTCGTCTGTTATAAACGTAGCCTCCATGAGCTCGATGAACGGGAGTTCAGCCTTGAAAAGCATTATCGTTGCCTTTCCTATTTGCTTCAATGATTCAAGTCCCTTCTTTACCGCTTCCTTGCTTATCCTTACCCATATCTCCGCCCTCTGGTTGAGATGCATATATCCCTGAATATAAGACTGGTATTCGTGATTCCTCCGCTCTATAACTGCCTCAAGGTCTTTTTCTACCTGCTCTCCATATACCTTGTATATCATCGCATACGCATAGTTACCGCCTTCCTCCATCTCTTCCAGGTCTGGTCCTATTAGACTAACCTCTCCGTCTTTTATCTGCTCTGGGTCGGGCTCAAAGAGAACAAGCTCGAATCCCGGTTTAACCTGTCCTCCCAACTCCACATACATCCCTGCTTTTCTTACCCTTTCGCCCTCATACATAGGGTTTATATCGAAAGGGAACTTCTCCTCTTCTTCTGTCTCTGCCATTTTTTATCTTTTATCCGTCTTGGATACTTCTTAGAGAATAGAGAATAGTCTTTAAAATGATTTTCTAAAAAGTTCGAAAAGACTCTAAGATAATGAGCAATTGTCAATGTTTATGCCATCAATATTTTAACAATTTCAACAACAGCGCTTTCTGTGCATGAAGCCGATTCTCAGCTTGCTCAAATATCACTGAGTTAGCGCTGCTCATCACCTCCTCCGTTATTTCTTCCCCTGTATGCACTGGCATGCAGTGCATCACTATCACATCCTCCTTCGCTACCCGCACCAAATCCTCGTTTAGCTGATAATCTTTTAAATCCCTCTTTCTTTTCTCACTCTCCTCCTCTTCTCCCATTGATACCCATACATCAGTGTACAGCACATCGGCATCAACGGCGACTTCTTCTGCATTATTCCCTATTACCACTTCACAGCCCATTCTCTTCGCTTTTTTTACTGCCCCTTTAGCCGGCTCGTAACCCTTTGGACACGCCACAAACATATCCATGCCTGTAATCGCAGCACCACCGATTAACGAGTTACACACATTATTCCCATCTCCGACCCACGCTACTTTAACACCCGCTAATTTTTTCTTCTGCTCCATTATCGTCATCAGGTCTGCTAACGTCTGGCAGGGATGCTCCAGATCGCTTAACCCGTTAATCACGGGAATCGAAGCATATTTCGCCAACTCCTCTATCGTGCTATGCCTGTATGCTCTTATCATAACGGCATCAACGTAAGAGGAAAACACTTTCGCCGTTTCTCTTATCCTTTCTCCTCTTCCCAACTGTAGCTCGTTCCAATTTAGGCTTATCACATTCCCGCCTAACTCATGCATCGCAACCTCAAAGGAAACACGAGTGCGTGTAGAAGGTTTTTCGAAAATCATCGCTAATGTCTTCCCTTTCAGGTCATTTCTCGCTCTTACGCCTTCCTTTCGCTCCTTTTTCAGTTCTTTCGCCTTTTCTATTATCTCTTCTATTTCCGCATGCGAAAGGTCAAATATCGAGATGAGGTTCATGATTACTAAAATCAAATATTATAACCAAGATAGATAAATATCTAAGGGACGGGAAAATGAAAGGAGAAGTAAAAAAGATATTATCAGAAATTGTTGAAAAGCTGAAAAGTGAATATAAGCCACTGAAGATTATTCTGTTTGGCTCTTATGCCTATGGTAATCCCACAGAGGACAGTGATATAGACCTCTTGATTTTGAAAAATACTAATGAAAGAAGGGTTGATAGATTTGTGTGGGTTAAAAGAATAATTTATAATCCCAACTGCAAGATACCAGTTTCTCCTTTGGTATATACACCCGATGAGTTGGAAGAGCGGCTTAGGATCGGGGACGATTTTCTGAGAGAAATAATCCAAAAAGGGGTTGTGCTTTATGAAGGAACAAGTGGTTAAAGAATGGTTTGAAAGAGGAAAACACGATTTAGAGGTTGCAGAAATTCTTCGTGCCGAGGAAGAGTATTTCGATGTGGTTCTTTTTCACATTCATCAAGCAGTTGAAAAATACCTGAAGGGCTTTCTTATCCATAGAGGCTGGGAATTAAAGAAGATTCACGATCTTGAATCGCTCATGACGGAAGTGATGGGTTTTGATGTTGACCTTCAGAATTATCTTGATTTTGGAAGGAAATTAACTGCATTCTATTACGAGGAGCGGTATCCTCCGGGTCCTGGCACTTCGTGCTCTGAAGAAGAGGTGGAAGATATGCTAACCACAGCGGAGAATATCATAAGTAGGCTAAAAGAGGGTATTGAATGAGTGCGTCCTAATTTTTTGGCACCTTTTCACTTAGCTTTGAACTCTGGCTTCCGCCTCTCCAAAAAAGCTTTTAGTCCTTCTCTTGCATCCTCTATCGCGAGGCATCAACGTAGGAGGAAAGCACTTTCGCCGTTTCTCTTATCCTTTCTCCTCTTCCCAACTGCAGCTCGTTCCAATTTAGACTGAGCACATCCCCCCCCTAACTCATGCATCGCAACCTCAAAGGAAACACGAGTGCGTGTAGAAGGTTTTTCGAAAATCATCGCTAATGTCTTACCTTCTAAGTCATTTCTCGCTCTTTCGCCTTCTTTTCGCTCTCTTTTCAGTTCTTCTACCTTCTCTATTATCTCTTCTATTTCCGCCTGCAATAGGTCAAATATCGAGATAAGGTTCATGATAAGGAATAAAGAGAGAGAGGTATAAATAAAAAGAGGATTATCTTTAAAATTATGGTGCACTCTATAGATTGGAAAGATACCACTCCAAGAAATAACCCGGTTTGTCTGGTAGGTGCAGGCTTTCAAATAGCGGCTCTTGACAAGCCTAAGCCATCAGTGGAGACTATTATTGAGGAAACTGTTCAAAATAACGGGGAGCAATTTCCTATTCTTTCGGCGCTATGCAACAGTAAAATCCCCATCCGATTAGATTTAAGTTATATATGGGAGAATATTAGACCATTATCTCAAGCATTGTATGATAAATATACTATTACTCAAATACTCAATGATTATTCATCATTGAATAATAAGATCACTACAGTAATAAAAGAGTTTGGCTCACTCCCACTAGATGTAGTTTTTGGATTAGAATTAAAAAAGATGATCGCGTATCATTATGATTTCCAAAAAATTGGACCTTTTAAAGAACGTGTTCTTAGTAACATGAAAAACATAATGTCAGAAGATAGAAAGTTTGATAGTGTCCTAACATGCAGTTGATATATAGGTAGATTACCTACCTATATTTATGACAAATAACAAATTAGA
>JAGLZV010000061.1 GCA_023131215.1 Candidatus Methanophagales archaeon
GCTACGAGGCACACTCCCCGCAAACCCTGAAAGGGTTTAATCCTAAACAATACCAAAATCCAAAATCCCAAAAGAACGGTTTGTTTTGATTTTTGAGATTAGATATTGGAGTTTGTTTAGGATTTGATGCCATGAAAAAAATATACCTCCGAAAGCACTTTATAGTGCTTTGTTGGGTCGGAGGGTAAGCCGTTAAACTCTATGGTCGCGAGAGACCCAGGATTTGATTGGCTACCCTATTTACGACCCGGCATAGTGGGCTTCGAGCCCGGATAGGTGGATGTCGAACATCCCCGACCCAACAGAAGCAAAAGGAGGAGAGAGAATGTACATAGGAATTGACTTACATAAAGAAGTATGTTATGCAACTACCCTTGACAAAGAAGGGGAAGTTGTGGATAGGAGAGAGTTCAATAACGAGAGAGAAGAATGGGAGAAGTTTGTTACGGAGATGCCGAGGGATTCAAAGGTGGCGATAGAGGCCTGTTCCTACTGGTATCCGGTGTGCGATTTTCTTGAGGACCGTGGTATAGAGGTGATACTGTCACATCCGAGCAAGACGAGGGTAATCGCGGAGGCAAAGGTAAAGACGGACAAGATAGACAGTGAGATACTTGCAAGGCTGCTGAGAGCAGATTTCCTTCCAAGGGCATACATCGCGAGCAAAGAGATAAGGGAGAATAGAGAACTACTGAGGCTAAGAGTGCAGCTCGGGAGGGATAGAACAGTGATAAAGAACAGAATACATGCATTGTTAGGGAAGAACGGTGTGAGGCACGAATACACAGACCTTTTTGGCGTAGAAGGGAGGAATTTCTTGAAGGAAATAGAATTATCGGGATCCCAGAGGACTGCTCTTGATGTGCTACTCCGCCAATTGGAATCCATAAACAGAGAGATAGAACACGTTCAGAAGCAAATAGCAGGAATTGCAAAGGAGGATGAAGATATAAAAATACTGATGACGGTTCCAGGAATCGACTACTACAGTGCGATGATAATAAAGAACGAAATAGGAGAGATCGAGCGCTTTCCGGATTACAAGAAGCTTTGTAGCTTTGCGGGATTAGTACCAAGGGTACATCAGTCAGCGAATACAAGATGGGAAGGGCATATAACAAAAGAAGGGAATGCCTTGTTGAGATGGATCCTCGTACAGGTGGCGCATCAAGTGGTAAGGTATCCGGGAGAGCTGAGGAAGTTCTACCTAAGGCTGAAGAAACAGAAAGGCAATAAGATAGCGGTGGTAGCGACAGCGAGGAAGCTGCTCAGGGTAATATACTGCATGCTAACCAGAAAAGAAAGCTACCGATATGAAAGGAAAGCACTAACAGAGGGCAAACTGAAGAGATTAGAGAAGACTGCGCGTTAGGCATCGAAATTTAGAATAGAATAACATATAAAGATCAAAAAAAATAGAAAAGCTTAAATATAGCGTAAGCTATGGGAAATATGGAGGATTTTTTTTCATAGGTAGAGTTTAGTGCTTAGAATTTATACCACAGAATATTAAGTAATTACTGCTATGACTTCTATCAACTTCAAAAGTACCTTTTCCAAATCCTTTCTGCTTTTAGAAGCCTCATCAATTATTTTTTTATAGTCCAACTCTTCCTCGGCGATTATACCATGTGCATAATTCTCCACGGTGCTTATATTTGCGTATCGAAGCCCTAACTCCTTCGCAAGCGTTGCCTCAGAAGCCATGTTCATTCCCACAACATCAGCATAATTTTTCATGAAGTTTATCTCCGCTCTGGTTTCAAGCCTTGGTCCCACGGTCTGGAAATAAACACCCTTCTCAACGAGGTCAATGCATCCAAAATCTTTTGCCACTTTTATTATAGTATTTCTCAAATCTTCATCCAGTCCCGGTGTAACATGCACGATTTCGTCATCATAAATGGTAGGTATGTTGTACAAATTTATGTAGTCGTGAGGAACAACTAAGGACCGCGGTTTTATATCTCGCTTTAAACTGCCGGCAGAAGTAGCTCCTATGATTTTCTCCACGCCTAAATCCGTAAACGCTGCCAGATTAGCTTTATAATTTATCCTGTGTGGTGGGATATTTCTCTCTTTTCCATGTCTTGGAATAAAGACAACATCAGCAGTAAAGAGAAGGCAAACGGTGCCATACTTTGTCTCGACTTCTCTTTCTTTTGCATCTTCAAGAAGCTGCGTGCCAAATAAACTTGTCCCGCCAATGATGCCGAGTGTCATTTTATGTTTTTCTAAAAGGAAGTATTTTTTTAAAAGAAAAGGGTTTAAAAAATATCTTCCCAACTCCTTTCACCGAGGACGACCTCAAACTCCTCAGCAGAAAGAACAGGCTTCTTGAAATGAACAAAATCCTCTGCCACTCTTGGACATGCAGTATTCACAAAAGCGTCAATCTTGAATCCGAGCAATTTCTCCTCTTTTATCTCATCCATAGCAATCAAATAAGCATTTAGCCCTTTCTCTATTGCTTTTCTTCTCAAAGCAAGCGCTTCGCCGAGATTAAACTGTCCACTTTTCATACCTATGATTATACCAACTGACTTCGCATCCAACGCTCGCTCTATCACGAGATACCTCTTCTTCCTCAGTTCTTCAGCTTCGTATATACTTATCTGCGTGGTGAAAGGGTCAGCAGCAGTTACCCGCTTCCCGATATACAAAGCGAGCCCAGCAGGATGAAAAGCTCCACTGCCTATAAATAAAATCTCTTCGCAGGGAACCATAGCGGAAGAGAAATCACAGCCCAATACCTGCCCATCGTACTTCAAGCGAGATTTACCTATTATCGCTTTCTTTCCAAAATGAGCAAGCAATATTTCGGCTTCTTTCAAAGCATGAACATGCTGCACAGTCGCTACTAACCCTACTGTGTCCCCTTTTATTTCGGGTACGGCTTTCTCGACTACTGGCTTTATATCAACCCCGCTCCGGAGTTCTATGAAAAAAACCTTTTTTCCTTTTAGCACAGGTTTCCCGCGTAGCGTTTTTCCGTAAACGCTTTTTCTAAAAGGGTTTTCCGTGTGCCCGAAATGGAAAAGCACATCCACGATTCTCTCCAGTTTTTCATCTATGTCACATGCACCATAGCATGAATTCCCGGATATTATCACTTCCGTTCCAGTATCTTTTGAAATCTCTGCGGCAACATCAGTTGCCACTGTTTTAAGACCATCCGGGAGCTGCAGCCCAACTCTTCTCGCTCCTCTTTCTTTTATCAACTTCTTTACCTTCTCTAATTCAAAGTCGTATGACTTTTTCTCCATAGTAATTACTTTACTCAATATCTAAGGGATAAAAATTACGCTGGGTTTTTATACTCTTGAAATTTGAACTATTAACAGTTGTCAAATGTCAGGTGAAGATAAAAGCGAAGGTGCGGGAAAACCCGGGGAAGCGGGAATGAAGACAGGGTTTATTGGAATTTTAGCTGTTGGATTGATGGTAGGTATAATAATAGGAATTGTAGTCGGGGCTTTTGGTTTCCCTCAAACTCAAAGTTATAGCGCTGAAAGCGCTTTAAGACCGGAAGAAGCTGGAGAGAAAACTATTGATTTTATCACAAATTATGCCGTTGCGCCCGGTGTTGATGTTGAGTTAATAAATGTAACAGAGGTAGAGGGCACAAACCTGTATAAAATAGCGGTTAATATATCTGCAATGGGAAGGACCCAAACAGCGGAATCGTATATGACGAAAGACGGGAAATTGTTATTCCCGCAAGGAATTGCCATCGAAGAATTTGAAGAGATGGTGGAGCAGCAGAAAGAACAAGAAGAAAATCTGACACAGGAGCAGGAAAGTAAACAGGAAACAACTATTGGCAATTTCATCGTAAGCGGTGACGAAATATGCGTGGAAGATGGAAAACCAATCATTTATTTCTTTGGTTCTGATGGGTGTGGAGCTTGCAGATGGGAGCATCCCGTAATAGCAAATGTGACGTCAAAGTTTGAAGGATTTATTTCATTTCATGACAATATAGACTCTACCGCAGATAGTGAAATATTTGGTAAATATAGTACTGGTTACATACCAACATTGGTATTGGGCTGCAAGTATTACAGAGTTGGCGCCGGTGCAAGTATGGATGAGGAGCAGGAAGCTAAGGTCTTAACCGCACTAATTTGTGACTTAACCGACAATAAACCCGTAGAGGCTTGCACTGACCCTGAAATTGAAGAATTGATAAACAAAATTTAGTAAGAGGAACAAAATGGATTTGGCTTTAAAGATTATCTTGTTCTCATTGAAATTAAATTCTCGCAATAAAGTCACTTTCGTCTAACGGTGAATAAACGAACTTAACTTCGCCAGTGGGATTTCTCGTTCTCTACTTCTCTATCACCATCTCCTCCACCGCTATTCCAAAATGCCGAGCCGCCTCCGTTACATGAACCAAGACCTCATCGCCTTCTTTCAAATCAACCACTGAAATCGGCTTCTTTTTATCCTTACCCACTAACTTTATCGTTTCTGCATTCTGAAGTATAATACTGCACATCCTCTTCTCTCCGCCACCTGTTTCCACTTCCACTTCCACAAGCATAAGCGGTCGCTTCTCTATCTTCACCCTGCCAATCACCGCTTTTCTTGCATTTCCTTCCGCATTTACAATTAACACGTCATCCCCGGACTTCAACTCCGACAAATATCTCGTTTTTTCGCCCACCAGTATGTAAGCATACACGCCGCCTGCATTCACCCTGAACGGTCTCGCCGCTACGTAGGGACTCTCTTCTGATTCCGAATGCACTAAGAACAACGCAAAAGACTGTGAACCCACCAGCATTCCCTCTCCTAAAGTCATCAATGAGCAGGTATCCACGCACACTCTGTCACCCATTTCAAGTTCCTCCACCCGTGTTATTCTCGCCGTAGAAAGAGGAATCTTGCCCATCTTACTCTCTTCTCTTATCTCCACCACTCTTTTTATCTCTGAAGGGTCGTCAGTATCGAGGAGAACGCCGTCAGCACCATATTCCAGCGTTTCAAATGCCGTCCTCGCCTCCTCCGCAGTCTGCACACCCGCTATTACCTTCGCTTCCTTCTTTTGCAACTCCGCAATTATATTCTCCAGCGGTATTATCTTCCAATCCTTTCCTATCACAATCACGTAATTACAGTAATCTGCAAGATTCACTGCAAATCGCTCATACTTCTTACCCCTTATCTCTATATATCCTGCATTGATTTTACTACCAAAAGTCTCTTTCAATGCACCTAAAACGCTGGATTCACCTATTTCCAAGGGAATCGCCTTCGTTCCATCCCCTTCACTTCCTTTTCCATAAACAACAACATCCGCTTCACTTCCTTCCTTTACAGTCTCTTCTTCTAATGAAACCACAGCTATCTTTATTCGACCTAATTCCTTCACCTTTGCTATATCCTCTTCTTCCACAAGCACTCCATCCACTCCTGATTCCAATCCCGTTGTAATCCGTGATTTTCTTTCTTCCCACGTTCCTACATCAGCATCTGCTTTTATCCATATCTCTTTTTCTTTCCCTTTCATTCTTCCACCCTTTTTATTACACCTTTAAATGAAAAAATCCTAAATCCCAATATCAAAATGCAGGGCTTATCGCATGACCCTGCCAGTCCTTGTAAAGAGCTTGGTTGTGCATTTCTTATTTTGGTCATTTGGATTTGTTTAGGATTTCGGATTTAGTGTTTAGGATTTCACTCCACAATTAACCCCATTGGCTACTCCCTATTGCCTATTGCCTATTCCCCTCACTTCAGCATCCCCATCGCCTCTTCCGCCGAAACGCCCTCATGCACTACTTTGCTTATTGCTACTGTCATATCCGTCGGGTTCTCATGCTGAAACACATTTCTACCTATTGATACACCAGAGGCACCAGCGGCAACCGCATCTTCTACCATCTTCAACACTTCCGCATCCGTATTCGCCTTTGGACCACCTGCTATTATCACTGGCACCGGACAACTGCTTATCACATCCTTAAATGAGTCTGGGTCTCCAGTATAATTTGTTTTTATTACATCAGCGCCAAGTTCAGCACCTATACGTGCCACATGCTTCACCATTTCCACATCATGCTCACTCTTCACCTTTTCACCACGCGGATACATCATTGCCAAAAAGGGCATGCCCCACTCCTCACACACCATTGCAGTCTCTCCCAACTCAGCAAGCATATCTGCCTCGTTCTCCGCGCCCACATTTACGTGCATTGACACCGCATCCGCACCTAATCTTACCGCTTCTTCCACCGTTGCGACTGTGACTTTGTTTAATGGGTCAGGTCCTAACGAAGTGCTCGCAGATAGGTGAATTATTAGCCCTATATCCTTGCCATATCCTCGATGTCCCGCTATCACAATGCCCTTATGCACGAGAACCGCGTTTGCTCCTCCCTCTGCTATCGCATTTACCGCTCTCTTCATGTCCGTCAACCCGTATATTGGACCTGACGTCACACCATGGTCCATAGGGACAATAACACTTCTCCCACTCTTCCTGTCCACTATCCTCTCCATCCTTATTCTCTTCCCTATGCTCATCCTCTCCATCCTTTCCCTTATGCTTGTCATTTTCTTCTCTCTCCCTTTTGTATAAGATTATAGCCTCTTTTATTTTGATTTTTGCATTTTGCACTTTACATTTTTAATGCATTTTTTAGACCAATCTCAAAGTCTCCAAATTCATCGGTGCTACCGTTTCTATATTAAATTTCTTGTGTATTCCACTTGCTAATGCCATACATTTGTTATTCTCTCCATGCATGCATATCACCTTGGACGGTAGTGGTCTTATTCTTCTCACGTATTCAAGCAGTTGATTGCGGTCTGAATGCCCGGAAAACCCGTCTATTGTCTTTATATCCATCCCTATTTTTATATTCTCCATCTTGCCCTCGGATGAAAGCTGTATCTCATTCCAACCTTTCTGTATCCTTCTTCCAAGCGTCCCTTCCGCCTGGTATCCCACAAAGATAAGCGTATTTTTTTCATCTCTTGCAAGACCTTTCAGGTATTCAAGCACTGGACCGCCGTTTAGCATGCCTGAGGTAGAAAGTATGATGGATGGTTCATTATCCTCTATCACCTCCTTCCTTTTTTCTGCATCAACCACCTGCACAAAAATATCGGATAAAAAGGGATTCTCTCCCTGAAATATCGAATTCTTTAGATTCCTGTTGAGATACTCAGGATATGCAGTATGGACCGCAGTCGCCTCCCATATCATACCATCTAAATACACCGGCACTTCCACTTGCATACCCTCCAATGCTATCATTACCTCCTGCGAACGACCAACCGCAAAAGCAGGTATTATCACTTTACCACCCTTCTTTATCGTCCTCTCTATCTCATCCTTTAAGTTCTTCTCCGCCTCTCGCCTCGACGGCTGCATGTCATTCATCCCGCCGTATGTAGATTCTATGACCAACGCTTCAAGCCTTGAAAAACCATTAAAGGCAGGGTCAAAGAGAAAAGTTCGCTCATACTTTATGTCTCCGGTAAATGCGATGTTATAAAGCCCCTTACCCGCATGGAAATATGCAATCGCAGAGCCCAGTATGTGCCCCGCATTGTAAAATGTGAGTTTCATATCTGGCGATATGTCCGTTACGTCACCATACTTCAACGGAATCGTATGTCTCAGCGCATCTCTTATTAAGGATGATTTATACGGTATCCTCTTCCCCTCTCTTGCTGATACTTCTATATAGTCAAGTAGAAGAAGAGCCATAAGGTCTCTCGTTGGTTGTGTTATGTATATGGGCCCGTCATACCCATATTGGAACAAAAGAGGCACTAAGCCAGAGTGGTCAAGATGCGCATGCGTTATTACTACAGCATCTATATCCTTTATCGGTGATACTTCAGGAACGTATAGATAAGGCGTCCCCTCTGAACCCACACTCACTCCACAATCTATTAAAACCCTTGTTTCCGGCGTAGAAAGCATGAATGCATTCCTCCCTACCTCTCTACATCCTCCTAATGTCGTTATACGCAGCCATTCATCCTCTATTAGCTTATCTCTGTATATCCTCCTTCCCACTTTTTTCACAAAGTCCTTCCTGAATTCGCTCTCCTCCCTTAAATACTTCCTTATGCTTTTTATTATCGCTGATTGTATGGGCGGTGCTCTGATAACATTAGGTCGCCACCCTATCACCTTTGCGACTTCTCTAAGTGTTGCTCCATGAGTGCCTATTACCAACCCAGGCTTTTCCGCTTCTATTATCACCTCTGCCTTGTCCATATCGAAATAAATATCTTTTATCCCCCCTTCCTCCGGTATAATATCATAAATAACCTTAGACGCCTTTTCCGGCTCCATCAGTATGTTACCACTTGGTCTAACCGAAATTCTCTTCTTCAACTCTCTCGCTAATGTTCTGACTATGGCACCATCGTCAGCGAATTTCTGCGTGTCCTCCGTGTATATAACGAGTTCAGGTCCTTCAAACTCTACCCCGGTAATGCTCACATCACCGGGTAATAACTCCATTATTCGCCTCTTCAATTCTAAAAGCGTTTCTTCTGCTGGCATTGTCCGTTTCCAATCCTTCTATTAATCCAATCCTTACTTAGCTTAGACAGGTGCTCTACTTTTTGCTCCTATTCCTTTCAACAAACGTCAAAAACAAAATTTCAACTGAATGATTCTCTTATTTTTTTTATCTTTTCTTCACCTATTTCCTCATACTTCTCTTTCGTTATCACCATCACTTCCATCTCCTCACCAGAGGCACTGTCTCTTTTCATCGCGGAATGCAGTGCCTGTATTGCAAGTGCTATCCCTTCTTCCACCGATATGTCCTTTGAATACCTGTCCTCGAGCACACCGTATGCAATGGGCGAACCTGAGCCGGTAGCTGCAATCTCCCTCTCATCGGTATTGCCTCCAAAAGGGTCTATCGAAAATATATGCGCCCCGTTCCTATCTATACCACCTACCAGGAGTTGCACAAGATACGGAAAGAATCTCTGACCGCTCAGCACATTTGATAACAGCGTTGTCATCGCTTTTACCGTCATCGGCTCTTGCCTTCTTATCTTATATAGCCTCGCCTCCACTGATATTAGCCGAACCAACGTCTGTGCATCTCCCACTATTCCCGCTGTGGTCAGACCCATTCTCTCATCCACCTGATAAATCTTCTTCGCTGCTTTAGAAGCGATAAAAGAACCCATTGTCGCGCGCTTCTCACTCGCCAATACTACACTGTCTTCGCATATTAAACCAACGGTGGTCGTTCCCTTCTTTAACTGATCCATTATTTCCATTATTTATATTCCCCCATGCGTTGTCGTCAGCTTCACGTGTTTTACACCCCTCAAGCTCATTATACTTTCCGCTAACTCCTTTATCCTCTTCGCCTCGCCTTTCATCACTACTACTTCAAAGCAATTCTCCTCATCGAGATGAATGTGCGTTGCCGTTCTTATCATATCCAAAAAATGGTGCTGCACCTCTGTTAGCTCATCACCTAATCCCCTTTGGCTGTGGTCATAGAGATAAGTTATGGTTCCTATCTCCTCACCTGCTTCACGCTCCATCCATTCGTATTCCACTATATAAGCTCTGATTGCATCTCTTATCCCTTCCGACCTCGATGAATACCCCCTCCCTCTTATTATTCCGTCAAACTTATTCAACAGATTCGACGGCAAAGATACTCCTATTCGAGTCAATCCACGCTCTTCTTCCATTTTTATCCCCTCATCAATTCCAATATATGTTTTATTATCTCCTCAGCCTTACAAAAAGCATTTGAATTGTGCTTCTTTATACGAATGACCTTCGAGTTGAAGCCTCTCTTCCTGAGTTCCCTCTCCAACTCCCCCTCATCGAAATCCTGATCATATCCTATTGCTATTATATCTGGTTTTATACTATATAAAGGTTCATACATATCTTTTTCGCTACCCAACATCGCTTTGTCCACAACTTTCAAAGCAGAAACCATCTTCAATCTCTGCTCCTCCGGTATAATCGGCGTTCTCTTTCTCTTTTTCACATTTACATCCCTCGCAACAATGACAAAAAGCTCATCACCCAGCTTCTTCGCTTCCTCCAGATAGAGTAAATGCCCTGGATGGAGTATTTCAAATGTTCCGGTTGCTAAAACCCTTACCATGTTATTTATCTTCCTGCTTCTAAATCCTTCTCCACTATTTCTAACTCTCTCTCTCCTCCTTTTGAATTATAACATCTCCAACTATCCGGCGAATAAGGATAAAAAGTTATGAGATGGCAATTTCCTGTTTTAGAAAACATCAACAAATCCTGCTCTGATGGCCTCATAGCTGCGGAATGTGGATGACTATGAACAGATCCTACGTAGCCAAGACCCATTGGCATCATAT
>JAGLZV010000062.1 GCA_023131215.1 Candidatus Methanophagales archaeon
GTTCATCTAAACCCCTTTAGTTTTTCTTTGATAAAACTTTCTTTCTAAGAAAGTTTTAATTTTAAAATAAAACGCCCTTCGGTTTTTACTTCCTCTTCCAGCGGCAAAGTTCCAAATTTCGCTCTCAATATCAGTTCCGCCAGCTCATAATTTAACACCTTTGCTATACCCACCACAGAGGTTGTAGGTCTTGGGTTTACATCCACAACGTATGCCTTGCCATCTTCTCCAAATACAAAATCTAGCCCCACATATCCTTTGCAGTGAAGCATGGTTACAACCTTCTTACTTATGCTCATTATCTCCTTCTCAGCTTCTCGTCCTACAAAATACGGAACTAATCCTCCTTCATATCGCAGCCTCTCACGCTCCATCCTTACAAATTGTTTGTTTATCGTCAGCGGTAACACAGAAGAACCCCCAACTACCACGCTACTGCTTATATCCTCCCCTTTTATAAATTCTGTTACGATGTAATCCTGATTATCGTCATAAAAAAATATCTCCTCGTGATTTTTTCCCCCATTAAGTATAAAAACGTTTTCCGCTGCACATCCATATCTCGGCTTCTTTACATATACATTCTTTCGTGCTTCACCTTCTCTCATCCCATCCTCGGGTATAATCTTCGGCACGGGTATTCCCTTATCACCCAAAATTTTTGTTGTTCGGAGCTTATCAGCGCATATTTCTACGCACTCAGAGGGACAGCCCAAATTAACAGTATTCGATTCTACGAGTTCTGTAAGTTCGCATAACTTATCATCGGGAGCAATAACGATGCCAGCATCGCTTCCCTTTGAGAGCTTATCTACCGCTGCTTCAAAATCATTTTCTGCCACCGGATAGACAACTTCATTCCCCAGTCTCTCAAAGCTCCCTCTTAACGTTGTAAGCATTGCTTTTCCCTCCCTTAACAAAGATGCACCTTCCTCCCTGCCCTGGCCTCCGCCCACTGCGTACTCCGCCACCATTACCCTCATTTTATTTTTTATTTCGCGGGTGCAAGTGTTTTCCCATGCTCAACGAGCTTTGCTAACGCAAGGAGTATATTTACGAAATAGTCATTATGCAAGGATTTATCCAAATCTTTCTCCCAGCTTTTCTTAATTGCATCAAATCTCTTCTCCGTCGCTTCCGATATTTTGCCAATGCTGGAAGCATAAACTTCAGCCATGCCTGCTTTTTTGGGCTTTTCCACTTTTTTCACCTCTTCCTTTTCCCCTCTTCGCAAACCCGTAAGTGGATAGCCCATTGTATTTATCGCTCTCGTCACTGATGATATCTTTATCGGCTCCGCCCTTATCTTATTCTCCGCTTCCAGAATATCCTCTGCCGTTATCGTTTTTTTCTCTATCCTTTCGCGGTATTTCTGCAGCCAGCCTGGTCCTCTCTCTATTATTTCTGCCCCTTCCTTTTTTTCAACGGGTTTCTCTTTTTTCACTTCCGCTTCCGCCTTTATCCCTCTTCGCAAACCTGTAAGAGGATAGCCCATTGCATTTATCGCTCTCGTCACTGTTATCAGCTTTATTGGCACCTTCCTTATCCTGTTCTCGGCTTCCAGAATATCTTCTGCTGTTATCGCCCCTTTATCTATCCTTTCGCGATATTTCTGCAGCCAGTCTGGTCCTCTCTCTATTATTTCTGCCTCTTCCCTCTTTTCGACGAGCTTCTCCTTTTCCACTTCTGCTTCTGCCTTTCTCCCTCTCCACAAGCCCGTAAGTGGATAGCCGGCTGTATTTATCGCTCTCGCCACTGTTGATATCTTTATCGGCTCCACCCTTATCCTGCTCTCGGCTTCCAGAATGTCTTCTACTGTTATCGTCCCTTTCTCTATCCTTTCGCGATATTTCTGCAACCAACTTGGTCCTCGCTCTATCCTTCCGGGTTCTGCTCTCCCTTTAACAGGTTCCTCCTTTTTCTCTTCTTTCACTTCCGTTTCTGCCTTTTTCCCTTTTCGCAAACCTGTAATTGGATAGTTCATTGCATTTATCGCTCTCGTCACTGTTGATATCTTTATCGGCTCCGTCCTTATCCTGTTTTCTGCTTCCAAAATATCCTCTACAGTTATCGCTCCCTTTTCTATTCTTCCCTTGTATTTCAGTATCCAATCTGGTGCTCTCTCTATTCTTCCCACTTGTTACCCTTCCCTACACTTTTCTCATTCTTTCTTTCACTATAATAATATTTATGCATCAAAAAGAAACTTAGGCTATAATAAATCAAAAAGAAATAAGAAAGGTGGTGATTTAAAATTCCCTGCGGAAAGAAGAGAAAGCTGGCAAAGATGCGGAAGCACAAGTTGAAGAAGAGAAGGAAGAAGATGAGGTATAAGAAGTAAGCTGTGCTTCCTACTGTTTCTTTTAAAAATTTAAAAAGTCATCTAAGCTAACCAATCGTTTTGTTTGCGGTAAAAAATAAGGCGACTTCACTATTTTAATCCAATGAAAAGAATTTAAATAAGGAAGGAGAATTAAGAGAATTAGGAGAAAAGGCAGAGGAGTGAGATAAAATATGAAAGAGCTAACAGAAGTAAGGACGTTAAAGGAAGGGAGATACGTTGTTATGGATGAAGAGCCCTGCACGATACTGAGCATGACGACTTCAAAGCCTGGGAAGCATGGAGCGGCGAAAGCGAGGATAGAGGGGATGGGTGTATTTGATTCGCAAAAAAGAACGGCAATTCAGCCTGTTACTGCGAAGTTATATGTGCCAGTGATAGAGCGAAGGAGTGGTCAAGTGCTTTCTGTTTTGGATGATACAGTGCAGGTTATGGACCTAGAAGACTATTCAACGATTGAAATAGAAATACCGGAGGAATTGAAGGGTAAGGGAAGGATTGAGCCTGGTAAGGAGATATCTTTTTTACATTATGAGGGAAAATACAAGATAGATATGAAATAAGAAGAAAAAGAAAAGAGGGGGGATAAAATGGCTGAGAAGAAGTTGATAGGGAGAATTACGCATTATTTCTCGGGGATAGGAGTTGCAGTGATAGAGCTGAGTGATGATATAAAGGCGGGGGATAAAATAAGAATAGAAGGGGCTACAACATCGTTCGAGCAGGTTGTGGAATCGATGGAGATAGAGAATGAAAAAGTTGAACTCGCTACGGTGGGGCAGTCAATAGGGATGAAAGTGAAAGATAGGGTAAGACTGCATGACAGCGTGTACAAAATAATGGAAGTAGAGTAGAACAGAGAAATAAGGTGTAAAGAGAAGGAAAAGTGGTTTTGCGGCTGCGGTGGAAGTGAAAGTGAAACAAAATGAAGGAGAAAGAAAGAGAGCAAATAAAAATCAGGGATATAATGATAGAAGATGTCGCTTACGTGACAGTGCCGGGGACGCGAGAGGAGGTAATGGTGATATGCAAAGAAAGATACATCTCAGGGGTTCCGGTTGTTAAAGAAGGAAAAGTAGTGGGTGTAGTTACGAGACAGGATTTGCTAAGAAAACCTGATGAGGGGCAAATAGCGTTGCTGATGAGCAGGAACCCCATTACGATCAGTCCTGATGCTACCATTATAGAGGCGGCGGGAGTTATTCTCTCACATGGAATACGTCGTTTACCTGTAGTGAAGGAACAAAAGCTTGTTGGGATAATAACAGTCGCGGACATCGTCAGGGAAATAGCGGAGCTGGGCTATAAGGAGCCCATAGGTGATTACATAGGGAATAAGACCATGACAATATGGGATGGGATGCCTTTATCAGTTGCAGGTCGAATAATGGAGCTTGCAAGGGCAAAAGCAGTTCCAGTTCTGAGTTCCGAACGCGAACTGGTTGGACTGATAACAGACCGGGATTTGATAAATGCTGCGGTGATAGAGGATGCAACAGAGGATTCGGACTTATCTTTAGGTTCCGATGAGGATGAATGGACGTGGGAGGGAATGAGGGATACAATGAGACTGTATTACAGCGTATCAAAGATAAAATTGCCAGATAAGCTTGTAAGGGAGATAATGGTAAAGGAAGTGGTTACAGCGACTCGTAATTGTGAAGTGAGTGAATGTGCGGGGAAGATGAGCAAAAACAGGTTCGATCAGCTTCCTGTTATTTCCACAAGGGGTAAATTGACCGGCATACTCCTCGATAGGAATCTTCTGAAGGTTTTAGTGTAGGGGGGGAATAAAAATGAGTTTTTTAGGTGGGATTTTCAAACAGCGAAGAACGCGGTATAAGATGAATGAGGATGAGAAATTTTATTTGATGAGTTGTTCAGACCTGTTGGGAGAAATAACGTCAGTTATAGACGGCGTAGTGGTCATGCATGACTTCTTCTGGGAGAAAATTGCAGAAAGTAAATATGAAAAAGAAATGAGAAAGTGTGGGGATGCTACGAAGAGCACACTCAGTGAGGCGGAGTATATTAAGGCGCCGGGTCGTTTCAAAGAGATGCATGAGCATCTTGTGAAAGGGCTCAGATATTTTGAGGAGTCTTACAGGGAATCCCTAATTTATTTAACGGATAGCCAGAGGGAGCATATAGCTAAAGCGATAGAATTAGCGCTGTTAGGGAGTGCAGAGCTCAGGGATGGGAACAAGCAGTGGGAGAAGATAAAGGAGAAAGCGCTGATAGAGTAGTAGTCAATGCAAAATGACAAGTGCTGATAGGGGTAAAGAAGCGAGGAAAGATGAAATAGCAGAGCTTGCTCGTAGGAGAGGGTTCTTGTGGCTGGCTTTTGAGATATACGGAGGTGCAGCGGGATTCTATGATTACGGTCCCTTAGGTGCGTTGCTGAAGAGGAGGGTAGAAGAGGCGTGGAGGGATTTTTATTCGAGAGAGGGATTTTATGAGGTTGAGACGACAAATATTGCACCAAGGGAGATATTTGAGGCATCAGGACATTTAGAAAGTTTTACTGATAGAGCAGTGGTGTGCAAGCACTGCAAGAGCTTTTTTCGTGTGGTGAAAGGTGTAGATGTAAGTGAGAAATGCCCGGAATGTGGTGGAGAGCTTGAAGCGGCAGGTGAATTTAATCTGATGTTTCAGACGAGAATAGGCGTGCCAAAAGGAGCGTTAAAGAAAAGCGAAGGCTATCTGAGACCAGAGACAGCGCAGGGCATATTTCTCAATTTTCAAAGATTGCTGAGATTCAATCGTGATAAACTGCCTTTTGGTGTGATACAGATAGGGAAGGCATACAGGAACGAGATTTCACCAAGAAAGAGCCTTATTCGGCTACGTGAGTTCACAATGGCAGAGGCAGAGGTTTTTGTAGACCCTCAGGAGAAGAACAATCATCCGGGATTTGAGGATGTGAAGGATAGGAAGCTAAGGTTTGTTCCAAGTGATGGTGAAGAAGGGGAAAAGAGCGTAGGGGAAGCAGTTAGGAGCGGGATAATTGCAAATGAGTATTTAGGCTATCACATAGCGAAGGTGGAGGAGTTTCTGGATGGGATAGGCATTCCAGAGGATAGAATGAGATTCAGGCAGCATCACCAGGAGGAGATGGCGCATTATGCAAGAGATTGCTGGGATGCGGAGTTCCTTAGCGATAGATATGGATGGATGGAGATAGTGGGTGTAGCGGATAGAGGGGATTATGACCTTTCAACGCATGCATCGCATTCGAATGTAGATATGGGTGTGCATGTCCAAGCCAGTGCTCAAGGCGAAGGCCAAGCTGAAGCCGGGAAGGCAAAGGCAAAGATAATACCGCATGTGATTGAGCCCTCTTATGGAATAGACCGGATAATTTACGCGTTGTTGGAGAGTTCGTTTTACGAAGAGCAAGTGGGGAAAGAAAAAAGGAATGTGCTGAGGTTTAAAAGCGAGATAGCGCCGTTAAAAGCGGCTGTATTCCCCTTGCTTAACAGAGATAAGTTGAAGATAAAGGCAAGGGAGGTGTTTCAGAAGCTAAGGGATGCGTCAATATTCGTGGAATATGATGATTCCGGCAGTATTGGCAGAAGGTATCGGCGTCAGGATGAGATAGGCACGCCTTATTGCATCACCATAGATTACGAAACGCTGGAAGACGATACGGTGACGATAAGGGAAAGAGACACGATGGAACAGGTTAGGGTTGCGATAGCGGAAGTTAAAGATGTGTTGTTAAAAAGGGAATAGGAAATAGGGAATAGCCAATCAGGTGAGTGAATAAGGAAGTTTCTCGCTTCTGACTCTTGTCTTCTGATGTTGCCTATTGGCTACTTGCCTATTGGCCATTGGCTATACCTTTTGCTACGTTAGCAAAAAAGAGAGATTTTTATATATGAATATATTTATACAGCTATGAGCATTTATGCGGAATGAGGTGAAAATGATAAAATGAACGAGAGAGAGAAGATAGTGCTTGATGAGGAGGAAATCCCAAAGGAATGGTATAATATCCTGGCAGACCTACCGACACCTTTGAAACCATACATACATCCGGGAACAAAAGAGCCAGTGAAGGCGGAGGACTTGGCGCCAATCTTTCCGATGGAGTTGATAAAGCAGGAAATGAGCACAGAGAAATGGATTCCCATACCGGAGGAGGTTAGAGATGTTTACAGGCTCTGGCGACCCACACCGTTGTATAGAGCTTTTCGGCTGGAGGAGAAATTGAAGACACCAGCGAAGATATATTACAAATGGGAAGGCGTTAGCCCACCGGGAAGCCACAAGCCAAATACCGCCGTTGCACAGGCGTATTACAACATGAAAGAGGGCGTGGAACGAATTGCAACCGAAACGGGAGCGGGACAGTGGGGAAGTGCATTAGCCTTTGGCACCTGTCTCTTTGATTTAGAGTGCACTGTATATATGGTGAAAATAAGCTATGAGCAGAAACCTTACAGGCGAGTTCTCATAGAGACGTGGGGTGCAGAAGTATTTCCCAGCCCGACAGACCGAACAAACTCTGGTAGGAAGGTATTAGAGGGAGACCCGGAATGCACTGGAAGCTTGGGCATAACGATAAGTGAAGCGGTGGAGGATGCAGCAACGCACGAAGGCACGAAATATGCACTTGGAAGCGTGCTTAATCATGTTTTGCTACATCAGACGGTAGTAGGTTTAGAGTTGAAGAAGCAGTTTGAGCAAATTGACGTTTATCCGGATTATATATTTGGATGCGTTGGCGGTGGAAGTAATTTCGCAGGGCAGTGTTATCCATTCGTAGGTGATAAGCTGAGGGGTGAGAAACCAGACCTGCAAGTGATATCATGTGAGCCGATGGCGTGTCCAACGCTGACGAAAGGGCTTTACACATACGATTTTGGCGATATTGCAATGCTAACACCGCTTCTTCCTATGTATACCCTTGGGCATGATTTCGTTCCACCACCGATACATGCGGGGGGATTGCGGTATCATGGAGACGCACCATCATTATGTAAGCTCACCCACGAGGGGTACATGGGTGCGGTTGCCTACCACCAGAACGAAGTATTTGAAGCTGCAAGCCTGTTTGCAAGGACAGAGGGTTTTGTTATAGCACCAGAGACTGCGCATTGTGCGAAGGCAGCGATAGACGAGGCGAGGAGATGCAAAGAAACAGGCGAGGAGAAGGTGATTTTCTTTGCGAATAGCGGGCATGGACACTTCGACTTAGGTGCATACGATGCATACCACGCAGGTAAGCTAATAGATTACGAGTATCCTGCGGAGTTGGTGAAGCAGGCGTTGGCTAATTTGCCGAAGATATAAAACCGCTCCTCTTTTTCTCTTTTTTTTCTTTTTTAAACTCTTTACCAAAAGAAGGAAGTTTGTAACGTATAACGATGAAAATAGGTTTCCTCATCAACCCGATAGCAGGCTTGGGCGGGTCAGTAGGACTGAAAGGAACGGATGGACTGGTAGAAGAAGCAATGAGGCGAGGGGCAACGCCGATAGCTGGCGAGAGGGCGAAGAAATGCTTGCAAGAGATGGAAATAGACGATTCGTCTATTATTCTCACTTGCTCAGGGGCGATGGGTGAAGATGCAGTCTTAAGCAATTCGCAGAGATACGAAGTGGTGTATTCGTTCGCGGGAAGGAGCACGAGTGATGACACAAAGAACGCATGCAAGAGATTTTTGGAAGAGGGGATTGACCTGCTGTTATTCTGCGGTGGTGATGGAACGGCGAGAGATGTGTACGGGGTAGTAGAAAAAGAGATTCCGATGATAGGAATTCCTGCGGGTGTGAAGATGCATTCTGCGGTATTTGCGATAAGTCCAAAGGGAGCAGCGAAAATAGTCGAGCATTTTGTTGAAGGGAAAGCTGAACTGCGGGATGCGGAGATAATGGATACTGATGAAGATGCATACAGGAGAAACGAACTGCGAATGAAAGTTTTTGGGTATGCGCAAACACCTTACGAGCCTGTTCTGGTTCAGCAGGGCAAAAGCCTTTTCCAAAGTGTGAGTGAAGAAAGAGCGAAGGAGGAGATCGCGAGGTTTGCATGCGAGTTCATGCTGGATGATTCTCTTTATATCCTTGGTGCCGGGACTACTATACAAAAAATTGCAGAGCTGTTTGGCTTGGGCGAGGAAAAGACGCTGCTCGGCGTGGATGCGGTGAAAAATGGGAAATTAGTGGGTAAAGATTTGAACGAGCAGGAATTGCTGCAATTGCTGGAGAACGAGAAGGAAAAGAAAGGAAACCAAGGAAACCAAGGAAACCAAGCGAAAATATTGGTAAGTCCTATTGGTGCGCAGGGGTTTGTATTTGGCAGAGGAAATCAGCAGATAAGCGCAAAAGTGATTGAAAAGGTTGGTGTAGAGAATGTGATTGTGCTTGCAACGCCACATAAGTTGAGTGAAACGCCTTTTCTTCTGGTTGATACGGGTAGCGAAGAGCTGGATGAGCTATTGAGTGGGTATATGAGTGTAATATCGGGTTACCGGATGGCGCAGAGGAAGGAAGTGAGGAGAGGGTGAAGGAGTGACAAAGCAAAACAAGGGATATTTATATAGAGGGGGATAATAAAGAGGTAGGTAAGATAGAAGTCCTTTGGATGGTTTATAGATAAAAGGTGATGAAAGATGGTTAAAGGGATAAATCCAAGAGAGTTCTGCCAAAAGGCAGTTTATACGGATTATTTGGATATACCGTGTTATGCGAAATTGCATCATAAAACTGTCACAGGAGGTAGCCTGCAATGGAACTAACTACAATATTCATAAATATTTATTTGGCTGTCATGGCGATGGTACTATTGTACACATTCGTCCTAAAATTTAAAAAAGTGGCATACTGAGCACGATCTAAATTCTTCGGATTACTGGACAAGAAGTTTGATTTGGGACTAATCGCAGATCAATCGGATATTGAAATGCTCAAAAGTGCAATTGAGAGAGAAGTGGGTACTGTTTACTCATTAGCCCCGCTACTTGAGGACTATCTTGTCCATCTCACTGATAAAGGTAGTCAAGAATCAACTGGTAACACTTTGTCTGAGCATTACCAAATAATAAAAGAAATAATCGCCAAAGAAAATGAGGACAACCCTTTTGCTGATATTACAGAAGAAGAACGGCGTTTACTAATAGGAATACGTGATGCAATTCAACATGATGACAAGGAGTCCATGTCATTTAACCTAAATGAGTTGAGTTCCGTTATCTCAGCGCGAACCAAAGACTATGAAAGAGCCATGAAAATAAATAGATGGGCAGTGCCCCTTGCTGTGCTTGGCCTAATCGCCTCATTTGCCTTTGGTGCATTTAGCCTGTTGAAATAATTGA
This sequence comes from Candidatus Methanophagales archaeon, assembly GCA_023131215.1. Lineage (GTDB taxonomy): Archaea > Halobacteriota > Syntropharchaeia > Alkanophagales > Methanospirareceae > JAGXOS01. The sequence continues at coordinate 9,661 of JAGLZV010000062.1, forward strand.
TACTGGGTAAGAGAGAGTAAACAAGATGCCTGTATCATAAATGGGAGGGAACTGCGAAAAGAGAAACCTTTAGGATTACCAATATTTTAATACTAAAATAAAATGAATGCTTATATCAAGTGAACAAATGCTCGCACAAAAACAAATAGAGAAAATTCTCAAGAGAATAGTAAATAAGTATAAACCTGAGAAGGTCATTCTTTTTGGCTCTTACGCCTATGGCAATCCTACTGAAGATAGTGATTTGGACTTATTAGTTGTGAAAAGTAGCAATTTACCGAGGTACAAGAGGGCAAGAGAAATTAGAAAATATCTGTGGGGAATTACCGATGTGCCAAAGGATATTATTGTTTATACTCCGGAAGAAATTGACGAGTGGAAAGGAGTAAAAGAAGCATTTATTACAAATATAATGAAAAAAGGAAAGATTTTGTATGAAAACAAAAAAAGAGTTAATAAATAGTTGGATTGACAAAGCGGAAAAGGATTTACGCAGTGCGAAGCATGAGTTATCATTTCCAGATGTGGTGACAGAGACTGTTTGCTTTCATTGCCAACAGGCTGCGGAAAAGTACTTAAAGGCATATTTGGCTTTTCTTGGTCTCTCTTTTACCAAGACTCATGAAATTGGTGAATTGATTACAAAATGTGAAAATAAAGATAGAGAAATCTCTGTATTGAAAGAGGAGGGGGATAAACTTACTGATTACGCTATCGAGATTCGTTACCCAGAGGAGTGGTTTGAGCCAACTTTAGAAGAAGCAAAAGAAGCTTTTGAAATAGCAAAGAAAATAAAAGAGTTTGTGTTAAATAAAATTGCTTTTACCGGTGACTGAAAGCGACCAACCCAAAAATGCATGCATCGTGAAAGGACACTACGAGAAGAAAAATCATTAAATTAAAATCATTAAATTATAACCAGACATGCAATCCAAAATATTCTCCTCATTTGCAACTCCAATCCAAAAAGCTATCCTGGAAAAAGGGTTTTCAGTTCCTACTGAACCCCAAGTCAAAGCTATTCCTTCCATAATAGAAGGAAAGAACGTATTGTTGATTGCACCAACTGCAACTGGAAAAACCGAAGCGGCACTTTTACCTGTTTTGGATGCATTAATCAAAACAGAGCGAACACCAGGAATAAAAGTCCTTTACATAACGCCTTTGAAGGCTTTGAACCGAGACATGCTTGAACGATTACAATGGTGGTGTAAAAGACTTGACCTGAGGTTGGGTGTAAGACATGGGGACACATCTACGAGGGAAAGAGAAGCTCAGGCAATGGTCCCACCCGATATTTTGATTACAACACCGGAAACTTTACAGGCGATATTACCTGGTAGGATTATGCGTCAGCACCTTGCTTCGGTAAAATGGGTAATCGTAGACGAAGTGCATGAACTCGCCTGTGATAAGCGTGGCTCACAATTAGCACTTGCATTGGAACGGCTTCGCTACCTGAAGATGAAGAATGGCGAATTCCAAATCATCGGCTTATCGGCTACCATAGGCTCGCCAGATAGAGTGGCAAAATTTTTGGTTGGAGCAAGGCGTGACTGCGAGATAATCAACGTTCCTGTAGCCAGATCAATGCAGGTAGAGGTTTATTATCCAAGAGCCGATTCGCACGATTATAAACTGGCAGAGGAGCTTTACACTTATCCTGAAGTCGCTGCGAGGTTAAGGTTGATGAAAAAACTCGTCGAAGAGCATAAATCCACCCTGATATTCACAAATACTCGCTCGATAACCGAAATTCTTGGCAGCAGGTTCCGCGTTTGGGATTTGAACTTCCTCGTGGGTGTTCATCATGGCTCGCTATCCAAACCGTCGAGAATTAACGTTGAAAAGGGCATTAAAGAAGGCAAACTGCACGGTATTATTTGCACGAGCTCCTTGGAACTGGGTATAGACATCGGCAGGTTGGATTTTGTTATTCAGTATAACTCACCGAGACAGGTGACAAGGCTCCTTCAGCGTGTGGGTAGAAGCGGTCACAGAATCGGAGGTATTGCAAATGGTGCGATAGTGGTTCAGGATTCGGATGATGCCTTAGAGGCTTTAGTAATCTGTCGTCGTTCTCTTGCAGAAGATTTGGAGCCAGCCGATATACCACAGAAACCGCTTGACGTGCTGGCGCATCAAATAGCTGGATTGCTTCTGGCAAAAAGGAGATGGAGCTTTGAAGAAGCCTTGAACTTGATAAAAAAAGCATATCCATATCGAGACCTTGAGGAGCAAGAATTAGTCGCTGTTTTAAACTACATGCATTTCCGAATTCCGAGACTCGTTTGGTTCTCTGTCGAAGACAAAATATTTCTGAGACCTAAACGGATAAAACCTCTCTATGGTTATTATTTCGAGCATTTGTCAATGATTCCAGAAGAAAGACATTTTCTGGTTATTGACGAAGGAGATAACCCAGTAGGCGTTTTAGATGAAGCTTTTGTTGCAGAATACGGCAATCCCGGCAATAAGTTCATAGAAGGCGGTCGTGTATGGAAGATATTGCACCTGTATGGCGATAGGATATATGTAAAGCACGAAGAAGACCCCACAGGTTCCATCCCAAGCTGGGTAGGAGAAGAGATTCCAGTTCCTTATGGTGTTGCGGAAGAGGTAGGAAAACTCCGAGGATTTGTGGAAAAAGAGCTTGAAATTGATAGAGGGGTTGAAGAGATAGAGATAGGAAGAGAACTCATAAAGAAATATCCTTGCAGCGAGGAGACCATCACCAGAGCTTTAGATGAGGTTGTCCAGCAGGTGAAAAGGGGTTATCCAGTGCCGACTGATAAGCTGTTAACGCTCGAAAGATGGGATGAGTATATAATCCTGCACTGCTCGTTCGGGCTCCGTGCAAATAGAACTTTAGCCATGCTCCTTGCGACTGCAATATCTGACAGGATAGGAGCTCCTGTGGGCGTGCAACAGGACCCTTACCGGATAATGCTCAAAACAGAAGAAACGGAATTGGAGCCAGAAGATGTCAAGGAGATTATCCTTATCCTTGGGTTATCAGGAGAATCAATTGAAAAGCTCGCCTTGAAAGCATTAGTTCGAAGCAGGTTATTTAAGCGGAGGTTTATACATGTGGCAAGGAGATTCGGTGCCATATCGAAGGGTGCTTCGTTGAGCGACCTCGACCTGGATAACCTGATAAGGAGCTTTGAGGATTCTGCGGTTTTCGATGAAGCTATTAGAGAATCCCGAACTAAGGACGTAGATATAAAACAGACTGCAAGGCTTTTAAAGCGGATAAACGAGGGTGAGCTAAAAATCGCTGTGATAAAAGGAGACGAGGTCAGCCCTATTGCGGGAATCGTTGAAGTAATAAAACGGGGATATGAGCTAATCCCACCTGAGAGGATGCATCGTGTCATAATAAAATACGTGAAAGCGAGGTTGTCGGATGAATCCTTAACTTTTGTATGCACGAATTGCTGGCGGTATGTAGAGGTAAGAAGGATAAATGATGTGGAAATGAAAAAGATTCAGTGTCCGGAATGCGAATCGAGCAGGATAGGAGCGTTAAAAGCGGATGAGAACGAAGTCAGGAAGGAAATACGCAAAGTTAAAAGCAAAAATAAAAAAGAAAGTAAGCTGTTTAGCGATGCGATAAAATCGGCTGAGTTGATTTCAACCTATGGGAAGGCGGCTTTGCTTACATTGGCTGGTAAAGGTCTTAAAATTGGTGATGCAAGTGAGATTCTGAAAAAGGAAAGTGCGGTGAACGAACACCTCGTGGAACTCATAATCGAATCGGAAAAGGAGGTTTTGAAACGCAGATTTTACAGACGTAAGACGGAAAAAGTCAAATAGCGGTTTAGAGGTTTAGAGGTTCAGCGGGTTAGCAGATTAGATAACCGAAAGACTAAGTCGCTAAAAAGACAAACTTATAAACTACTGAAAAAGAAGGATTAACGATGAAGAGTTTTAAGGAATTAAAAGTGTGGCAAAAGGGGATTGAACTTGTAGCGATGGTCTATAAGATTACCGCTTCATTTCCTGAGGAGGAGAAATATGGTTTAAGTGCGCAGATGAGAAGGGCAGCGGTTTCTATTCCATCAAATATTGCAGAGGGGCATTTGCGAAAAACAGCAAAAGATTTTAAGCAATTTCTATCCATCGCTCGGGGCTCTTGTGCAGAGTTAGAGAGACAAATAATTATCGCACATAAATTGGGTCCATGGGTGTTCGCTTAAGGGGGGTTGCAAGTTTATTCTATTTAAACATGTCGGCATAACATTATATATAACTTAAGCCTAAGTAGGCTTAACCGAACACGAATGAAATTGGGTCTTATTCACAAAGAGAACTTTAGTAATTTATCTTCAAAGATAGAAGAACTTTCAAAAATGCTATCCTCCTTCTACTCCAAAATAAATTCTAAACCGCTAACTCGCTAAACCGCCAACAAACCAAACCGCTAAAAAACTAACCTCCGCTGCCTCGGGTCGGTTAACGAAATCACTGACTTTATGCACCATTCTACCTTGGTTTTTTCCCATATAAACTCGCCCCCTTCTCTTTCTACCGCTTCTAAAACGAAATAAACCCTATCACCCTTTATTTCTATGTTTTCCTCTTGTTCTTCCACTTCCATATCATGACCCACGCAAACGCTCTGGTCACAAAAGAACTGACATTTGCTATCGTAGAAGTAAAAACACCTGAATCTCGGCTTTGTCATACCTAACGTCTTCCCTTTCCAGGCATCAGTATGCATGAATTCCCCACTCTCCGATATTTTTTCCGCAATTCTTATCCGCTCTTCTTCATCCTCTATCATTCGTAAGTGCTCTATCCCATCTCCACGTATCCTTATGCTATCCGGTCTTTTGTCCTCTTCAGGGAAAAAGTCCTCCACTTCCGCTTCTATCACATCCCATTTATTTAGCTGATACGGGAAAGGATAAATCCTTTTCAGTTCCCAGTACTCATTTGCTGCAATCGCATGGTCTTTTTTAGAAGACAAAATCGTAAACCTCACCTTGTCAGGTAAGAGTTCCTTGAACTTACCTTCCTCAAACCATTTTCTTAACGCCCAAACCGTCTTCTTTTCACGATCTTGTGCAGACTTGAACCTCACCAAGCCGATATCTCCCTGCAACTTCTGCACGTACACATGATATGGCGCTTTCTGTTTTAGTTTGGTTGAACTCGCTTTTATCTCGTTCCATGTGAGTGGCTTCGCTTTTTCTTCCAGTATCCTCTCCACCTCTTTCCTGAATTTCTCGTACACCATAGGCTATCCATAGAACAAACCTTTTCTTTAATAACCTTTTCTTTTTCTGAAAAGAAAAAGGCATTTGTCAAGCTTTTTATCTTTTCATCAGAAATAAGTTTTTGATGCAAAAACTCGGCTTTGTTGAAGGTGACCGCATAAGGATAAGGAAAAAAACTGACAGTGGCGTTGTCGTTTATGAAGGCATAGTAATGCCAACAGCTTCAAGAAAAAAGGATATAGTAATAAAACTCGATAATGGCTACAATGTCGGTATACGACCGGAAAATGTGGAGATAGAGGTTATAAGCAAAGCTGAAGTATTAAGAGAAGGGATAAAGGGAGAAAAGCAGATAAGAAAAGGAAAAGAAAATTTACCCATTTTGTCTATCCTGTCCACCGGTGGCACAATCGCCTCTAAAGTGGATTACAGAACTGGTGCGGTTTCTCCTCAATTCTCCACTGAAGATATACTTGAAGCAATCCCGGAATTAGGGCAAATAGGGGACATCAAAGGAAAAGTGATTTACAGCATACTGAGCGAGAATATGCGTGCCGAATACTGGCGGAAGCTCGCCGCGGAGGTCTATAACGAGATAAAAAACGGTGCGGAAGGTATAATTGTCACGCACGGCACCGATACAATGGGCTACACCGCTGCCGCACTCTCCTTCATGGTGCAAACTCCCGTGCCTATCGTTCTCGTGGGTTCACAGCGCAGTGCAGATCGCCCTTCCAGCGATGCTGCAATGAATGCGATATGCGCGGCGAAAGTTGCATGCAGCGACCTTGCAGAGGTTGTAGTAGTAATGCACGGCAGCACCTCCGACAATTTCTGTTTCATTCACAGAGGCACGAAAGTGAGGAAGATGCATACTTCTGCGAGAGACGCTTTTCAATCGGTAAATGACGTTCCAATAGGAAAGGTGTATTATGATACGAGCAATATAGAAAAAATAAGACTTGAGTTCTTATCTGCTTATAAGAAGAGAGGTGAGAAAGAATTAGAACTGAAAGACAAGTTTGAGGAGAAATGCTGCCTCGTAAAGTTCTATCCTGGTGCTGACCCTGCAATACTCGATTTCTTTGTGGAGCAGGGGTACAAGGGCATTGTATTAGAAGGAACAGGCTTGGGGCATGTATCGGCGGAGTGGATTCCAGGCGTGGCGAGAGCGATCGAACGGGGTATATCAGTAGTGATGACTTCTCAATGTTTGTACGGGACAATCTGTGATAGAGTTTATGATACCGGTCGTGATTTACTTCATGCAGGAATAATAGAAGGAGATGATATGCTGCCGGAAACTGCGTTGGTGAAGTTGATGTGGGTCCTGGGTCAAACCACAGATATGGAAGAAGTGCGACACTTGATGCACGAGAACATTGCTGGGGAGATAAAGGGAAGAAGTGTGAAAGAAAAAGTTCACCTCGAGATCTAAGAAGAGTTTTGTGCCTTCCCGCATCTAACGGAATCTTGTTGCCGCCGATTTCTTTACTCCACCGTAGAAGATTAGGGATGGCATGTCTATCTCTTTTGCTATGGACTATCTTAAGGTTGCAAACTATAAACTTATGAGATAAGCAAAATACTACCCGCCTGTAACTGATAGAGGGCGAATAAATGCAGTTTATCCGGCCATTTGCAGTATGTGATGTGTATATATGATGAGTCTGCGGATGTGAGCCTGTTTTTAAAGATGAGAGAATATCATCACTGGACGCTCTGATGTTATTATCCAATATGCTGTTAATATATGAATAACATGATTCCCCCAAAACGCCGTCTATTTCCAGAGTAAGCACGATTATCATGTAATCTCCCGTGTATGCGTCGCTATCAACCTTTATTTTTGTATATAAAGCATAACTTCTACATATTTAAGACGCAGATTTACACGGATTTACACGGATTTGATTTCTTCTGCGTTAATCAGTGTTAATCTGTGTCAATAATCAATTTTAGTTGGATATTATGCTTTCTTGTCTCTAAAAGTTGGTTATGCCTAAGTAACTCTAAATGTCAGCATTGCAAGTAGGTCATCACTACCTGCACGATACGTTACTTCCTCTATTATCGCTATGATTTGTTCTTGGTCCCTTCCCACCAAATCTTCCGGCACTTCCCATCCCCAAAAAGCCTCAAGCGCATCTTCGAACTCCCCAGCACCGCAATTAGTGTCAGCGTAGTAACCATCGCGCCCCACTACTAACACGATTGTAACGTACTCACCCGTTTCTGCCCCCCCAGGTATAACTATTCCCTTTTCAAACTCATTTTCGCTTACCGATGACGTTGTTAGCTCGAATCCATATTCAATACCCATATTATTTTCCGTAAGCCCTTCAGGTCCTATTATCGCAATATCCACCACATCCACACCCGTTACCGTCCCCTTTACCACATAAGAGCTCCCTCTTGCAATTTCTTCTTTCGGCTGTTCCGCAGTTACGCCAGGGAATACCAATAGTATAGTCGCCGTCCCCTCGGCTTCTAAGCCATACTCTTCTATTTCGTCACGTACATTTGTGCCCGACATAGCAGCAGTAAGCACATCACAATTGACAAAAACTTTTATTAAGCAAGATCCGGGCGGTTTCCCGGTTGTATCCCATGCCACCTCCGCCTCTCCATCAATTAAATGCTCATCGTTGAATTCCAGTATATCATCAATTACGATATCAATATCATCACCCGCACTTGCCGTTACCGTGATAGGCACATCATCAGCTATGACCGCAGTCCGTGGCACATCATTTGTTACCGCTACCAAAATAGGCGTTGTGGGTGTTGGCGTTGGTGTTGGTGTT
>JAGLZV010000063.1 GCA_023131215.1 Candidatus Methanophagales archaeon
TGGAAGATGGGGCTAAAAGATTGCTTTGGAAATTATGACATTTCAAAAAGAGAATTCAACAAGTTCGTAGCACGAATGCCACAGTATGCAGACGCAGACATTGACGAATGCAAAGAGATAGTCAAACGGGGGATACTTATTGCAGAAACGCTGGGCTTGAAGATACCAAGGGAATTCAGTGAGTTCAAACACATCTTGGGCGACCTCGATAAAGTCGAGGTTACAGGGTCGCGGTATAAATGTTTTGAATGCGGAAAAGGGGATTTACCTGATGAGATAGTGGAACAGATTAAAGAAGTGACATTGCGTGACGTAGCGGCTGGTGTTTGTGGCACTGAAGATGAAACGATGGTATTTTTTGTATGCGATAAATGTAGAGGAGAAAAAGAGGAAGAGGAGAAAGGGTAGAGGTGATAGAGGAAGAAGTGGAGTAAGAGCGAAATAGAAATTAATCCCAAATACTTCCCCTTTTTATTACTTTCATTTAATCTTGTGAAATCTCGTGGTTCTTTTTGGGATTTACTTGGGATTTGGTAATATTTGCCATTGGGATTTCTTTTAGATCTCTATTATCTCCCCTGCTCCACACCAAACTGCTTTTTCCGGATACATCCTCATTATCTCTTCCTTACGAACGGTGCAATGACAGGGGACTATCATTTTCAGCCCCCCTAACCTCTTCAGCTTATCAAAACCATGAAAACCTCCTATCACACCATATAGTTCGCCGAAAACCTTTGCAGCCTCCAAAATGGTTTCCAATCCGGGATGCGCACATCCTGTTAGAACAACTACGCCTCCTCCTCCCTTTGTTTCTAAAACCAACGACTGCTCCTTAGTCATCATCCCAAGCTCTCCAGTTGTATGAACCCCGGGAACAATATCCGCGGGTCCTGATACCTCAAATACCGCCGCAGCCTTTTCCTCAATCCTTTTCTTCGTCCCCCTCGTGAAGGAACTGGGTATATACACCGCGACATTTTGGTGTAACACTGCTTCAAGACCGCCAATGTGGTCCCAGTGCTCGTGCGATAGCGCGATAATTTCGATGTCTTCTCTTCTTATCCCCAACCGCCGCATGTTGTGCGATAAAATCTCGCCTGATGCCCCGGTATCAAACAGAATTTTTCTATCCTCTGCTTCCACCAAGCATGAAAACCCCCAGTCGCTCTCTAACCCTCCTTTCGCCTCGTTATCGTATATTATTCTTAGTTTCATTCTTCTTCTCCTTTTATTTTATATCTGATAATTTCTTATTTATATACCAAAGGTAAAAACCACGAGATTTCACAATTAGGTTTTTACCGAAGGTAAAAAGGTATGCTAAAAGAAATGGAAATGGATGTGAAGGGAAAGATAGAGATGGTAATGCAGATGAAGAAAATAGCTTTAGCCAAACTCGTTATTCCTTTTTGCATCGCTGGCGCTACAGTGCTATTCTTCTGGTTCTTCGTTGAGCCAGAGGTATCTGCAAAATATGCAGCGGTGTTTGTTTCTTATTCACTTATGCCTGTTGGTGGTGCGGTAGCTGCTATTCCTGCGGGGTTAACACTTCCCCCAGTGGCTTTTATATCCTTTGTTGTTTTCACTGATGCCGTTCTGTCTATGTTTTTAGTCTGGAACTTCGACTATGCGAGGAAAATACCAGGTTTAGGAAAACTTGTAGAAAGGGCGGAGGAAGGTGGAGAAAAAGCAATAAGAAAATATAAATGGGCGAAGAGATTTGGGTTTATAGGAGTTGTTGTTTTAGTTTTGTTTCCACTGTGGGCAGGGGGTGCTGTGGGCTCTGTAGTTGGTAGGCTAATAGGAATGCCGCCTTTAATGACCTGGCTTGCAGTGGTTATTGGCACTTTTATCCGATCTACCCTTCTGATATATTTCGGTCAGCTTATTACTTTCCTTGTGAAACCCTTTTTATGATTGGAATACTCTACACTCTCATTGCAAAATCTCATACAAAACCGAAATCACCTTGTCTATCTGCTCTTTACTTATAACCAACGGAGGAACCAACCTTACCACAGTATCAGAAGTGCAATTTATCAAAATGTTTCTTTCAAGCGCCTTCTCGACCATCTCGCCACACGGCTTTGTTAATTCTATCCCTATCATCAGCCCTTTTCCTCTTATTTCCTTTACTATCGGGTTTGAACCTATCGCGTCCTCATGAAGCTTTTCCATGAAATATGCACCAAGTTCTCTTGACCTTTCCACCAACTTCTCATCCTCTATTACTTTTATAGCTGCCAATGCGGTTGCACATGCCAGTGGATTGCCGCCAAATGTTGACGCATGCTCGCTGGTTTCAAATTCTATTCCCTCTTTTGCAAGCATTGCGCCTATTGGAAAACCAGCACCCATCGCTTTCGCTACCGTCATTATATCGGGCTCTACGTCTTCATGCTCCTTACAAAACCATCTCCCGGTGCGACCAAAACCTGTCTGTATCTCATCCAAAATCAACAAAACACCTTCCTCAGTGCATATCTCTCTTACTTCTTTCAAATAGCCCTCGGAAGGGATTATTATCCCTGTTTCGCCCTGGATAGGCTCTAATATAACCGCAGCAGTATCATCATCCATTGCCTTTCTAATTGCTTCTGCATCGTTGTATCGCACAAATTCCACTCCGTTCAGCAGTAAAGGTTCAAATACGCTTCTGAATTTTGTTTCAAACGTTACACTCAATGAGCCGAGAGTTCTTCCGTGAAAACTGCCTTCTGCAGCTATAAATTTATGCTTCCCCGTCACTTTACTTGCCAGTTTCAATGCTGCTTCCACACTTTCCGCACCCGAATTACAGAAAAAAACCTTGTCCATACCGCTTATTCCTGAAAGCTTTTCCGCAAGCTCCACCTGCGGCTCCGTGTAATACAAATTCGAGATGTGCATGAGCTTCCCCGCTTGCTCTTTTATTGCATTCACTACCATGGGATGGCAATACCCAACTGCGTTTACTGCAATGCCACCAACGCAATCTATATACTCTTTTCCAAAAGAATCCTTTACCGTTGCTCCTTTTCCCTCTTTTAGCACCATTCGTGGTCTCTTGTAAGTTTGCATCATGTATTTCTTTTCCTTCTCGAAAACCTCTTCCGGGGACGAAAACATTTTTTTATCTCCTTCCGCTCTTGGATTTATCTCGCATCTCTTTTATTCCTTTTGCAATCTCCTTCACAATCTCCCCTTTCTTCCCTATTTTATTCACCAGCACTCTTCCACTTTTATCCCAGTGCGTTTTTGGGTATGCTTTCTCTTTCTCCACCTCCGGCTCCAGGTTGAGCATTCTCGCAACCTTTTCTATTTCCTCTACCTTTGGTGATTTCACTGCATTTTTTCTCGATACGATTCTCCCTTCTCCCTTTGTCTTTCCTGCTTCCAAATAAACAGGCCAGATGACTTTTTTTCCCATGATTTTTTCGTGAAAATCTGTGTAATCTTGTGGTTATAAGAGAAGTGTTTTCAACCCCATCCATATATCTTGTATATTTATACCCAACTCATGCCACACGACATAGCCTCCAATAAACGTTCCTGCAATGCTTCCTATATTCGCCAACGCCACTACAAGAATGACTTTAAACAGCCGGTTTCTCATCAATTCTCGCAATGATTCCACATTCAACATGCTCTTTGCGTCTTCTACCGTTGGTTTTCGCAAATGAGCTTCTGCCAAGCCCGCAAACCAACCCGCCGCTAAAAAAAGATTCAAAGAAGTTAGCCAAGCCACAGAAAAAGCAGTAAGCGCAGAAAGAGGATGCCCTCTCGCTATAACAACACCTGCCGCAGACAAAACACCGTTTATTACCACCCAATAAAAAAACGCTCTAAGAAGAGTATCAAAAGGTATGCCAGAGAAAATAACCGCTAAAAGGACAATCAAGAGGGCAGCGCCCAATCCGACCCCCAACAAATTTTTAATATTTATACCAAACCTTTTCTCAGGAAGCGAGCATAGCTCATCCTTAGGCGGTATCAACTCCGGATGACCAAGAAGGTTTTTTATCCCTGCAACATGCCCGGCACCAACTACCGCAACTATTTTCCTTTCGTTTTTCATCAAACTTTTTTTAAAAGTTTGTTGTGAAGCATTTGTGGTCAAACTAAAAGTTTGTTGCGAA
>JAGLZV010000064.1 GCA_023131215.1 Candidatus Methanophagales archaeon
CATCAACTGCGTAACTATATCTTCATCTGTTATCCTGTCCAAGTCTATGTACTCATTCATACCACCAACCATTAACTTCTTTTCCACTTTTTCTTTCCCTTCCTCTATCCTTTCTTTCTCTCCCACGTCTTTCCCCATGCTTCCTATGCTACCAATCGCAAAAATAATCGAAAAAATCATCTTTATCTTTTCTGAAAACTTCATCTTCCTCCAGAACCGCTGCATGGTTACTTGAATAGGACGATCAACTAACGCAATCTCGCAACCTCGTTCCTCTGCCTTCTTTATCGCTGCCATCATATCTGCACCGGGCTCAATGCCCAACTCCGCCCCCATTTTACGCTGCACGTATGCAAGCAGCCAATGTGTGAGTATTAAAAATGGACTGCCGCCACTTATCACTTCCTTTATCGAAAAATCACCCACATTCCCCGTCAATGCATTATATCTGCCTTCGCATAATTCAACAGCAACCACGTCCGGCTCTTCTCTGTCTATTACCTCTTCCACTTCTCTCACACTCTTCTCTAATATATGCCCCGTCCCTACCAGGATTATATCATTCATATTGCATTTTTCGATTTGCACTTTGCATTTTGCATTTACTTTGCCCTGTACCGCAATAAAGCGGCAACGCCACCAAATGCACGCTTTAATTGTGTGCCTTCCTCAAAATCCGTTGATATTATTTCCACATCTGCTCCTATCTCCTCAGCGAGCTCCACTAAATCGTGCATGAGCGCAGTGCTGAGCTCCTCGGAAAACAAAAGCGTGCCAACAGCGCCAATTTCCAATTTCCTCCTCACCTCTTCCTCTCCGTATGCAACCATACTCTCATCATTTGCCAATAACTTCATGAACTTCGTCGTGAACTTCTTCTCGCGCATCAAATCCAGCCCTTCCAGGGCGTCCTCTGCCTTGTCAACGAGCTCAAAAAGACCGGATTCATCCGTATAGGCTACATCAAAAGCGCCAAGAATTTTATTCTGCAGCTCGTAATGCAAGTAAGACCCTTTTATAAAATCATCCTTCGTTGGACTTGGGCCTCCTATCAAGATGCCCTTGAGGTCTTCTATTTGCAGCAAAATTCGTGTTACATGCTCGCCTATTCGCTTATAAAAATCTTCTATTGCAATCTCTCGCAACCTTTGAAATCTCAGTGCCGACTGCCCCCCTTTTCTTATCTTTCCCGGAACTGCGGAAGTCAAGTGCTTCATCGTCTCCACCACCTTTCCCGTTAGAATGCCTATCGTTGCTTCTCTTCTGTCAAGCACGATCAAACCATATTTTTCCTTCTCCTCCACCATCTCTTCTAACGGCTCGAGGAAGAAAGAGGAATCACAATGATAGATGTAAGAAAGTATTTTCTCCGGCGGCTCCACGATGAAAGTTTCTATATCTGTCTTGTCTCCACCCTTCTCCACCGCACCACAGAATATAACCACGCCATTTTCTTCTACATGCACATACTTCAACTTGGATAAAATGGAATCTAAAGAACTTTGAACGTTAGTACGAGTAGATTTGCTTTTTATGTTCATTGCTTGCCCGTATTCTTCCCTGAGATGAGAAGTAACATCTGATATTTGTTTATCCGGGGGAATGTAAACTGAAACGAGCTCCGTACCTCTACCACTCTTTTTCCTCAGTTCTTCCAATACCTTCCTGAATTCGTATTTTTTTATCTGGTCCATATTTCTTTGATAAAAGTTTTATGCGGCAACCGGGGCTCGAACCCGGGTTACAGGCTGTTTCCCATCCTTTTCTTTTTGATTAAACTTTTTCTTAAAAAGTTTGTTTAAAAGGTTGTTGGGAAGCCCGTGTCCTACCGCTAGACTATTGCCGCTTTTTTATACAGGGTCTCGAATTCCTCAAATTCTGATGCCAGTGAAGCAGCAGCCGACTTCACCACCTCTAATGGGTCCCCCTCCCTCACCTTCACATACAAAACCGGGTTGCTCATCAGCGTATGTTTGATGCTATAGGTTGCGATGTCAACCTTTTCATTCTCCAATAGCTTTGATGCCAGTGGAGCTAAAAGTGTATGATCTTCACCTTCTACCTCTATCCTCACCTCTTTTTCCTTCTTCTCCAGTATCTTTACGCGCTTATTTTCCTTTTCCTTTTCCATCTCCATCTCTACACCTAAACCACGCCCTTACCATAATCCTCAGACATTTTTCTCGTTTCCTCCCTCTTGCATCTCTCACATGCCAGCACATCCCCTTTCCTCTTCAGGTTACCTTTGCATTTCATACACATCGCTTTTATCACGCCTAAATCCTTACTTTCTGTGCTAAGTCTTAATGCTTTTGCATCTATCACTCTCGCCTTTACCACGTCAAGATAACCAAACTCATGCTGTAATTCACTCACATACCCGCTTTTTACGTTTGATATATGAATAACTCCCTGCGTGGATGCAGCAATTTCTCGCTTCTCCCTCCCTTTCACGCACGCTATACTCACGACAGCAACAGTATCTTTTATATCCTCTATTCTGCCTATAACCACATCACCTTCTTTGAGCATTGGCGGTGTATCCACCACGGGCAGAACGTCTATCACCCTTTTATCACTTATGCTAATTTCCCCTATCTGTGAGGCATATAAATTCCCGTTTTCATCGAACACACCTTTTCCAAGCGTAAATTCTTCGGAAGTGCCTAAAAAATCCCCCGGAACTACGATTCTTTTATCTTTTTCCATTTACTTCTCTCCCTCTTCTATCCTCTTTTCTTCCTCTTTTCTTTTACTTTATTATTATCTTGCTTCTTCTCTATTTATTATTTATGCGTGTAATTGGAATAGACCCGGGAACTGCTCGCACAGGCTGGGGAGTTGTTGAGTTCAACCACGGGACATTAAAATCAATTGATTTTGGATGTATAAAAACAACTCCCAGGCAACCAAAAGAGGAGAGATTAAAAAAGATATATGAGGATTTGCTTGCGGTGATAAAAAACATGACGCCTGATGACATGGCAATCGAGAAGATATTTTTCAATATTAATGTGAAAACAGCGTTAAACGTTGGTCAAGCACGTGGGGTCTGTCTCTTAGCTGCTGCTATTACAGGGCTACCTGCATACGAATATAACACCTCTGAGGTGAAAAGTATTATAACCGGATACGGTAGAGCAACAAAGAGCGAAGTGGCGAGCAAAGTAAAAGAACTGCTTCGCCTGGAGGAAACACCAAAGCCAGATGATGTCACCGATGCCCTCGCCATTGCAGCCACGCATATATTTCAAACTCGAAAAAATTCCAAATCTCAAGCACCAAATCACTTAGAAGAGAATCATCAATAATAAGGTGAAGAAGATAAACCAGCAGAAAATGGTCATAAACGAGATATAAATCCAATCTTTCGCTCCTTTTATGCTCGTATGCAAGAAAGGATACACAAATTTCTGTACCAGAACCAGAAGTATTGCGATAAGCAACCAATCTTCCGATGTGGGAGTTGAGTAAATATTTAGCTTTTCAGCATCTTTCCTGATGTGGTAGGTATTTTTCTTTTCTTCATCATTTATCAGCCATTTGTCATTGCCTTCCTTCGTAATAGTGATATTTTCAGAAAGCGGGGTACCTTTTGTTTCAAACGTTTTTATCAAATTTTCCGGCACGATACCATTATCCAAGTCCTCTTTTAGCCCTCCGTTCGTACTAACCAAATACGGAGTAGATACAAATATTAAAAAGCATATAACGCCAGCGAGAATGCCAAATAGAAGTGGCGTTAGCGTCTTTTTCAATCCTTCCTCGTATTCTACCTTCTCTTTCTCCTTTTTATCACTCTCTTTTTTCTTGTTCTCCATGGACTTCTTTTTTTCAACTCAATTTAACTTAATTATATTCGCTATATAATATTTATAAGTTCTCATCTCGTATACACCACCTTTATTATATCATTGGTTCTCAATGCGTATTTTTCTCCCAGCCTTCGTTTCGTTCTTGCGTCTATTGCATAAAGAAAGCCTTTACCAATATCAGAATGAATAGAAAAAGCCAGGTCTCTGGCGGTGCTCCCGTTTTTCAAAAGAAATGCATCGGGTAGGATTCTTCCTGAGGCATCACTGAACTTGTGCTCGTCTTCTACCGGATACGCAACCACATAGTCCAACAAATCGAACACCACACGATTTATTATTGCTTGAACTCCGGTACCGCCATAGTCTTGAATTAATTTTCTTAACCTTTCCAGCCCTTTTCTCTGTTTTTCCATGACTTCCGCTTCATGAGAAATCTCAAAATCGGTATCCCCGGGCAGGTATTTTATGAAGTTGTGCTTCGCAGCGGTTCTCAAAGCAAGTTCTGCTTCGGCGGAACACGGAATCACCACTTCCTTACTTTCACTTTCTTCTTCTTCTTCGCCCTCACCTCCGAGCTCCTTCAGCTTTCTTATGTTCTCTTCCGGCGCTATGTCAGTTTTGTTTGCTGCGATAATCATTTTTTTACTCTTTTTTATCAAGTGTGATGCTAAATCTTTCATGTCATCCTCGTTCCACGACTTCATGCTGGGTTTATCAGAGACGAGAGATTCTAATATGGCGGCTTTTACTTGTTCTTCGGTTACTCCGACGCCAGCTAATTGCTCGGAAAGCAATCTCGCTATCTTCGCACCTTCTAATTCCGCCTTCCTCTCTATCTTCCTTCTGTTTCTACTTATTATTCCGCGCACCCACTCTTTCAGCTCTTCCTGGAAAAAGGCAACGTCTTCGATTGGGTCATGAGTCCCAATTCCTACCACATTCCCGTCTGCATCTGTTCCACCTGAGGCGTCTACAACGTGTATTATCGCTTCCGCCTGCCTGAGTTCGTCTAAGAATTCGTTTCCCAATCCCCTTCCTTCGTGTGCACCTCTAACCAGACCTGCAACGTCTATGAGCTCCACGGGTACGAAGCGAAAACCATCAATGCAAATCCCGCACTCTCTACTTATCTCCTGCTGAATCTGTTTGTCTTTACAGGGACATTTTACCCTCACGTATGCTATCCCGATATTTGGCGATATGGTGGTGAACGGATAAGAAGCTATTTCAACATCTGCGAGTGTAGAAGCCTTGAAAAAGGAGGATTTTCCCGAATTCGGCTTCCCTGCTATCGCTATTGTTATCATATCTTTGCTTTTTATTTTTTATTTGTTCAACTCCTTTTTATAACCACAAGATTACACGGATTTCCACACAAACTTTCTTTTGAAAAGAAAGTTTGATCAAAGAAACATTTTAGAGTTGTTTTTCTTTTCCGTAAACGCTTTTCTTTTTCTAAAAGAAAAGGGTTTAATCTTGTGTAATCTCGTGGTTCTATATATTTTTACCTCACTCTTCAACGGAAACCGTTTCTAACTGACTCACTATACTCCATACCAACGTCCTCGTATGGGAAGGAATGTTAGGGTTGTTACTCAGTTCCTCCAATTCGGAAATCACCGCTGCCGCCCTTACTGCCAGTGATTCATCGCCATTCAGCAGCTCATTCTTTACTCTACTCACTGATTTCCTTATGTTTCTCGGAACCGTGATATCTTGCATCATTTTTTCAAGCATCGCTGTGCATTTCTTTACGATTTCTTCTTTCTCCGCCTTCACCATTCGTTTTTATCACCTCTCATATCTTTATTATAAAACAAAAAGACCGCTGTTGAAGTAAATAGACGTTCTTTAATTTAAAAATATTTTGGTGAAACTAAAATAAAAAATATAACGTGTAATATCACTTCTGGCTATTCGCCTAATCGGTCTCCTACCGCACGATGCGTGAGCACCGCACAAACGGTAGACAACCCCACCTGAAACCGCTATGACTGCCTTCCCATCTCCTATCCTTTCCCTTACCTCCTCAACCAATACTTCAATGTCTGCTATTCGTTTATAAATCTAGGATTAATTATAAAGATTAACGAATATTATTAACTAATACAACAAAAAAGACCATGCGATGCCAGACAGAAATAGCATAATAGAAAGGAGGGAAGCAAAAGATAGAGTAGTGGTGCTCGATTTTGGAGGGCAATATAGCCATCTCATCGTGAGAAGGTGTAGAGAATTAGGCGTTTATACGGAACTTCTCCCGTATGATATACCAATAGAAGAGCTTAAAAGAGGAATAGAAGGTAAGATCAAAGGGATTATTCTTTCCGGCAGTCCTTTTAGCGTCCACGAACCTAACAGTCCAAAATGCAGTTCCGAAATTGTTGATTTGAGCATACCCATTCTCGGAATTTGTTATGGTGCACAGTTGATTGCGTATGTAAATGGCGGAGTGGTAGGAGAAGGTAGGAAGAGCGAATTTGGAAGAACAGAACTGCTCTTTGAAGATTCTGACCTGTTTGATGGGTTAACTGAGCGTGGAAGCGAGGGAGGAAGGATAAACGTGTGGATGTCGCATGGAGACGTGATAGAGCGGTTTGATGGTGCAGATATAATAGGCTATACGATGAATTCACCTGTTGCGGCATTTCGTATTTC
>JAGLZV010000065.1 GCA_023131215.1 Candidatus Methanophagales archaeon
CTTCCCTATGAACTGCTGGAGAGCATGAGCAAGCGAATAACAAATGAAGTTAAAGGCGTGACCTGGGTAACCTATGCGATTTCTTCTAAGCCGCCGGCAACGATAGAGCCATGTTAAGGCTTTTCTTTTTTTGTATATAAAGTATAACCTCTTTCTATTCGAGACACTGATTTACACGGATTTACACGGATTTTTTCTTTTTTTGTTGGGCTGGCTGGGCTATTTTTAACGGCATTGATCTTCTCATCCATGTTAATCTGCGTTAATCTGTGTCAATAATTTATTTTCTTGTGTAATCTCGTGGTTTCTACGCTCCCTCATGTTTATAGCTTCACTTATCCTCAACACGTCTATCAAATATTCACAAGCCCGGAAAGCCTCCTTTCTATGCTTTGCCCCCACCAAAATAGCAACGATATTATCGCCTACTTCCAACGAGCCCTTCCGATGTACGATTTCCACCGATTCAACATCAAACTTTTCTAAGGCTTTTCGTTTTAAGCGTTCAAGCTCTTTCTCTGCCTTCGTTTTGTCTTTAATTTCTATTTCTATACCTTTTAGACCTTCGTCCTCTCTCACTATACCGAGAAAAGTCACAATGGCGCCTATCTCTGGTTTTTTCATTTTCCTCAGGAGCTCATCAAGGGAAAAATCTTGCTCTGTGATCATTTCGTTCATAAAGTGCACTTTATTTTAAAAAATATTTTAAAGCTAACAATATCTTGGATGATAAAGATGTTACTGTTGGCGGCCCCGCCAGAGAAGGGATTTCTTCGACAGGAAAGAAGAAATTTGGCTTCATCGTTTATGTGGGGTATTAGGTTAAAATTAATAATAGACCTCATCCATTGAACATTCGATTCCATTCCATCAAAACATATTTAACTTGATTTGGTATTTAATATTTAAAGATAATAACGAAATAGGAGGATGCTCATGAAAACGGCCGAGGTCTTGCAACTTATCGAGGAAGCGGCAAGAAAAAAGCAGGTTAACCTATCCTATAATCAACTGACGTCCTTTTCGGCGGAGATAGTGGAGCTCACGAATCTTACCGAGCTTTACCCATACGGAAATAAACAGACAGAGAGTGCAGCTTGGGAGGGATAGAACAGTGATAAAGAATCGAAAAAATAGAAAAGCTTAAATATGGCTGAGACTATCGAAAGATATGGGAGAGTTTTTTTCATGGCTATTATTTAATAGGGGATGCACATGGAAAAGCGCAAGGTCTTGGAACTTATCGAGGAAGCGGCAGAAGATTATAAGTGGTATCCTGAGCAGGATCATGAGCTGGACCTATCCAAAAAACAACTGACACGGACATCCTTTTTACCAGAGATTGGGCGGTACAATATTTTTACCTCGCTTGACCTATCCTATAATCAACTGACATCCTTGCCGCCTGTGATAGGGGAACTCACGAATCTTACCTCGCTTGACCTATCCCATAATCAACTGACATCCTTGCCGCCTGTGATAGGGGAACTCACGAATCTTACCTCGCTTGACCTATCCCATAATCAACTGACATCCGTACCACTGGAGATAGGGAAGCTAACGAATCTTACTGCGCTTTACCTATCTGGAAATCAACTGACATTCTTGCCACCTGAGATAGCAAAGCTCACGAATCTTACCAGGCTTTACCTATCCGATAATCGACTGATGTCATTGCCGGCGGAGATAGTAAAGCTCACGAATCTTACCATGCTTTACCTAACCCATAATCAACTGAGGACATTACCGGCGGAGATAGGGAAGCTCACGAATCTTACCCCTTACCTATCTGGAAACCCCCTGAAATCGCCACCGCCAGAAATTGCCACGCAGGGGATTGAAGCGATAAGAACATATTTCAAATCATTGGAAGGCGAAAAAATAAAATTTTACGAAGTAAAAGTGCTGTTGTTAGGCGATGGCGGAGCAGGAAAGACCTCATTGGTAAAACGAATAAAACAAGATGATTTTGATAAAAATGAACCAGCAACAGACGGGATTAAAATCGACGATTGGGAAGTCAAAGAAAATAAAATCAAAGTTCATTTTTGGGATTTCGGGGGTCAGGAAATTATGCACGCTACACACAAGTTCTTTTTATCCATACGCAGTCTTTACATTTTGGTTTTAGATGGGAGGGAAGAACAAAATTCAGAATATTGGCTCAAACATATAAAAACTTTCGGTGGTGATTCGCCGGTTCTAGTGGTCATCAACAAAATAGATCAAACTTTCGACTTCGATGTGGATCGAAGAAGGTTACAGGATAAATACAAAAACATAAAGGGTTTTTATCGTGTTTCCTGTGCAAAAGGTGATGGAATTAATGTTTTTTCTGAAGCTTTGAGCCACGCATTGGCTAACATGAAACACTTCCCAATCACATGGGCAAGAAGCTGGTTCAATGTAAAGAAGCAATTAGAGGATATGGTAGATGATTACATCACATATGATAAATATAAAGAAATGTGCGAGAAAGAGGGGTTAACAGAAAAATATCAGGACATTCTTATTAAGTCCCTGCACTATCTGGGTGTGATATTATATTTCAAAGATGTCCCGTTGTTGGGTACTTATGTGTTAGAACCAAAATGGGTAACCAACGCTGTGTATAAGATCATCACTTCAAAACAAGTAGCAGAATCCCATGGGGTTTTAAGACTTGATTCATTGGATGAAATATTGAAGAAGAAAAAAGTTGACGATTATTATTATCCATTGGATAAATATATGTTCATCATTAATTTAATGAAGAAATTTGAATTGTGTTATGAGATTGATGAAGATACAGTACTGTTACCAAACAGTTTAGAAGATAAACCACCCGAATTTGATTTTGACGATGCTACATCCCTGAAATTTGTTATTGGGTATGATTTCTTGCTAAAATCGGTTATGCCGCGATTTATAGTTAAGAGGCACGAGGAGATAAAGAATAAATTGCAATGGAAAACTGGAGTGGTGCTGGAGAATAAAGATTTTCATTCTACCGCGCTTATAAAAGCTGATAAAGAAGATAAGAAAATTAACATCTATGTGAATGGAGAACAAAAAAGAGATTATCTTTCCACTATACGTAAAGAATTCAGGGATATTAGTGGTAGGTTAGCCAAAGAATTAGTTCCGTTACCTGATAATGATAAAATTACTATTGAGTATGAGGAGTTGATTGGTTATGAATTAGCGGGAAAAGATGAATATTATATAGGGAAATTACGAAAAGGCTATAGTGTAAAAAAATTACTGAACGGAATAGAAAATGAGGAAGAACGTAAAGGAATAAATAATGTAAATAGAACAAATATATATGCGGGGGAGTTAATCATGGGTGATAAGATGAGAGATAAGTATACTGCGGGGCAAGCAGGGGCAATAGGTCCTGGCGCTCATGCACACGACATGACCTTTAATCAAATATGGAACGAAGCTAAAGAGGGGATTGACCTATCGATACTTACCAGGGAACTCGCGGAACTTCGTTCAAAGTTAAAGGATGAAGCGACAGAACCGGAGCATGACACCTCTATTGGTGCCATCGCTTCCGCCGAAAGTTCCGCGAAAGAGGGCAATGGACCAAAGGCGCTTGAATATCTATCAAAGGCAGGGAAGTGGGCTTTTGACAAAGCCACTAAAATTGGTGTTCCGGTAGCTACTAAAGCATTAATGGTTGCATTGGGATTATGAGTGATTCTAGGGAAATGACGAAATCCTTGAAACAATAGATATTCTTGCAGTTCACGAAGAACGCAGAGGGACACGTCCGATGCGGGAAGAATATTTAAGCGGTAGTAATTGCTCAATCTCCTGTGGGCTGAAATCCTAAATACTAATCCAAAAAATCACATACGCTTTTGAGAAAGATTTGTTTTGAATTTTGAAATTATGATTTGGAATTTGTTTGTTATTTGGTGCTTGGGATTTGGGATTTTTTATTGTAAATAAATACAACTTAAGATCAGTAGTTCCGAACGTCCCCACTTCCGAAAGTTATTTATAAAGCTCATTTCTCCTGCAAAAAGGGGAGAGAGAAAAAATGTACCACTTTTCGCCGATATTGGCCGATGTGGAGGAGAGCGACCTTTTTACGATGCCTTCCAATGTATTTAGTAACGAGCATATAGTACAGTTATCGCAAGTAGAGGACTACCAGAGGAACCAGTGGAAAGATGTATGGACTGAGGAAAGCAGCGCTAATTTTTTTCGATGCTTTCCGAACTGCTGTGCAGTAACGGCGGTATTATAAGAGTACCGGAGGGTGCAAAATACACACGAGAGGACACAATAGCCGTAATAACTTATGCCGCGACTTCAACGGCGAATTCCGTGGAAGCATCGGTGTCAGAACTCAAGCGGAAGATGCCCGATGCTGCGATACCCTCTGCGGACACGGTCTTCAATTACATCTACGAAAACGAAATCGATGAGTTCCTGTCGTTCTTCAGAAGGGTTAATTCGGAGATTCTCGCGTTGACGGGCATACCAGAAGAGCCCGTAGATGTCGCCGTTGACTTCCACGACATTGGATATTACGGTGACAAGAATGGCAAAGGAGTAAGAGGGATAAAACCAAAAAATGGAACCTCCTGGGGGCATTCTTTCTTCACTATCGATATGCTCTGGAATCTGAAACTGACCCTTGACATCGTGAACATCACGGGGTTGAACAAAGATTACGCTATTCTCCTCGAAGGGGTGGTAAACCGGCTGAGAGCGATGGGGATAAAAATAGGGACGTCGTTTTTGGACAGGGTGTTCTTCAACATCCCTTCGATTCTAACGCTCTCCAGCATGGGCGTTGATTTCATCATGGCAGCGAGGATCAACAAGCGGATAAAGAGGATGTTAGAGGAGCACAAGAGAAAAAACGGCGTCACACCCGTGATATTCAAATACCGGTTCGTGGATAAAAGGAGCCCTGAGTTTTATTTGGTAGCGATACCAAACCCGGACTACGACCCAAAGGATGATAAAAAGAAGGCAGAATTCCACTTATTCGCCACCAGTATAAACTTCGGATTCGTCAAGGAATTCGTTAAGAGGGTTCCAGAGGAGTACAGAAGGAGATGGAACATAGAAACGGGATACAGGGTGAAAAACAATTTTAAGATAAGGACATGCTCAAAGAAGGGTGTTGCGAGGGTTCTTTTCTTTGTTG
>JAGLZV010000066.1 GCA_023131215.1 Candidatus Methanophagales archaeon
GAGTTCAGATATGCTTGCAATGATTGTAGAGCTTTAGAAGAAAAATTGACAGGGAAATTAGAGGGAAAAAGGCTGTGTAACTATGAACCCGAAGAAGGAAAATGGTTATAAAAAATTCTACAGAAAGTTTGTTAGACCTTATGTTTTTACCATATTATTACTTTTAGGATTAAATTTTTTAGGTATGCTCTTCTCTCTTGTCAGCCCATTGCTCACAAGGTCTCTGATAGACGATGTCTTTATTGGTAAAAGGTTTGAGCTCTTTGGTTATATTCTTTTAGGAATCGCAGGAATATATGTCATTTCTGCAATCTCTAATTACTTCTCTGGCTATATAAGCGGAAAATTAAATTTAACTCTATTCAGAAATGTCACTGGAGAGACCTTTAATACTATCCAGTTTGCGTCTCTGAGAAAAACTCAGGAGATGAAGATTGGAGATATGCTTAGCCGCATCATGAGCAATGTACATTCTGCTATACAAATATTCTCCTCTATTTTTCCAGGGTTTGTTATGAGCATAATAAGCATTGTTGCACCCTTTATTATAATGCTCTTTCTTAACTCGCAGCTTACGCTCATTGTGATGACACCTGTGTTGCTGTTTGTTTTCTCTTCAGCTTTCTTTGGCAAAAGAATAAAGCACGAACAGAGAGCATCTCTGGATAAAATGGCATCAGTGCACTCATTTTTAAAAGAAGCTCTCTCTACAATTCCCCTTATAAAGGTCTTTGGACTTGAAAAATGGTCTCAAGACAAATTTCACGGTCAGATGAATGACTATTATGACGCTTCAATAGATGTAACAAAGACCTCTTCTTTGAGTGGCTCTGTTGGCTCACTTATTTATGGAGTGCCTAT
Source organism: Candidatus Methanophagales archaeon (assembly GCA_023131215.1). Taxonomy (GTDB): domain Archaea; phylum Halobacteriota; class Syntropharchaeia; order Alkanophagales; family Methanospirareceae; genus JAGXOS01. The sequence goes on from JAGLZV010000066.1 coordinate 862, forward strand.
GGTTCTTCTCTTTGCTTTTGGTGGTGTAATGGTGATTCAGGGTTCCTTAACCCTGGGCACACTTATGGCTTTTATGGGCTATGTTGGTCTCTTCTTCTCTCCCATCCAAAGATTATCTCACTTATGGACATCTTACAAAAGCTCTTCGGCTGCCTTTGATAGAGTTAATGAAGTATTTGAGTTGGAGCAGGACGGTAAGGGTAATGAAGAGCTGATTGTGAAAAAAGGTGTAGTAGAATTCAAAGAGGTGTGGTTTTCCTATGATAAAAGGCAGATACTTAACGGATTCAATGCTACCTTTAAGAAAGGTTTAAACTATATAATAGGAGACAATGGCAGTGGAAAGACGACAATTCTAAAATTGTTGTGCTCTCTTTACCCTTTAGAAAAAGGGCACATTACCATAGATGGACAGGAGCTCTCAAAGGTGAGAAAAGAGGATTTGAGGAAAAGCATTTCAATGGTCTTCTCCGAGCCCTATCTGTTTGATAGTTCCATTTATGAAAACATTCACATGGGTAACATCTCGGCATCCGAAGAAGAGGTTATCAATGCTGCAAAGCTTGCTCGTGTGCATGAGTTCATAATGAGTTTACCCCGGGGATATGAAACGGAGGTTGGGGAAGCGGGATTAAAACTATCGAGCGGAGAAAAACAGAAGATTGCACTGGCAAGATCGATTTTGAAGAATTCTCCAATAATACTTTTGGATGAAGTGACAAAGTCCATAGATGCAGAATCAAGAAGGTCGATCAATGAAAGTATTGAGAGCTTAAAGAATGAAAAAACGATAATAATTGTTACCCATGACATGAGTGAAATAGAGGATGAAAGCAATATAATCTATCTTGGGCAAAAAATGGTACAATAATAAAAGGTATCATAGCGGATTAAAGCAATACCAATTCGGAATAACTATCTTGACATTGTCAGATTAACCGCGGAGTTCACGGAGAACGCAGAGGATATAGGTTTAGAGGTTTAGTCTAAATCGCTAACGAGCCAAGCCGCTGAACCGCTTAAAATTGGAGGTTTAGCTAACGAGTTGAACCGCTAATAAACTAAACATCTAATTCCGCGTTCTCTGCGGTAAATTTGAACTGTGACAAAGTCAAGCTATCCCTACAACTTCTTATATCTCCTTTTTCTAAGCAATACTGGCAGAGAGACAACAAGCAAGGTTGGAATAAATGCCGCAACTGAATAAAGTTTGAAATTGTCAGTTAGATAGTACGGTACGGTTAACTCGATTATTGGTTTCGAACTCAAACTCCGGTTATCAGGTACCAAGATATCAACCCTATATCTCCCTGCTATTTCGAGTTTCGGCACAGCGATTTTTATTTTAACCGGAATTTCAATCCAGGTATAGTTGCAATCGGTAAATCCTGCAGTTTTTGGTTTACAGATGTATGATTGTTCAGATGTACCATCAAACCTTAATCTATCATCCGGTGATTTAATGGTTATTTCTACTTCTTCTGTATTACTTTTATTAGATAAATCTTCATGAGTCACCAGATTTACAAGAAGCACACCGTTTATTGTACCATCTTCAGCCACTTGCGCAGAATATATTTTACCGCCCCTTTTTCGTCGGTGCTCTAATATGACACCTTTTTCTTCTTCGCTTAATCCGGATGCAGTATCAGAGTCCATAAATACTCCTGCATGGATATCACCAAAAGGTACCCCCATTCCACGGCATTCCCCAACTACTACATTATAGTTTGTATCAATTGCGCCGGTTGCTAAAACAGGAGTTACTATTGAGAGAGCAGCAAGCATAACCGCTATCACCTTCTTTTTCTCTTTTAGATGGGCAAATGCCAGGAAGCCCACTAATGGAAATAAGAGAATAGACACGATAGGTACAGCTAACGAAATACTCCTATCAACACAGCAAATGGCTATAAACGGAATAAATGCCATATAGTCAGGAAAACCCATATAGTCAGAGATTGAAACTATTGGAGAGAGTCTCATAAAGGCAGCGATAACAACTTTTCCTTTGGACTCCGGAAATCCATAGAAAAGACTAACTAAGATATATCCAAAAACAAAGATAAGCGAAATAGCAAGAGATACCGTCTGTCTTGAACCACATACAGAAGCAATCATTGTTCCTAAACCCGATATAAACAGAATAATCAAGATAGACGCGATGAAGTATTTAAGAAACATGCCCGCAAGTGGCATGCCAACAAATGCAAAGTAGAGCGCCGTGAATGGAAGAGTAATTGCAAGATAAAACAAACCCACGATTACAGATAAAAGATACCGTGAAAAGAAGTATTCTCTATCTGAGACAGGATAGGTAAGGGTGATGTCTGTAAACCTTGAATTTTTCTCCGCAGGTATTAAAGTTGCAGGCACAATTATCAAAAATATGGGGGCAAGAAGGTAAACAAAATATAATGTGAGTTCTGTATCCTCTGCTCCGAAAAGAAAAACAAAGCCAAATACTCCTATTAGGGGAATTATCAAAAGGTATGACCATTTTGTACACATATAGAGCTTCAAACTCTTTTTCAATAACTGGCTAAAATTGCCCATGTCACTTTATCACTCCACCATCTCTCCTTTAAGAAGCTTTGTTACATTCTCTTCAAGCTCGTCAGACGTTCCTTTACCGCTTTTAAGCTTTTCTGCATCCCCTGAAAATACTATCTTTCCTTTGTGGATTATGCAAACTCGGTCACATAAGACCTCTATCTCTCTTATATCATGAGAACTTAAGAATATCGTTACATCTTGCTCGTGTTTTAGATCTTGAAGTAAATTCCAGATATATCTTTTTCCGGGAATATCAAACTCTCTTGTTGGTTCATCCAGGAATAGAACCTTCGGGTTATGAAGCAGAACGCGTGCTATTTCTGCCCTTCTCATCATTCCACCAGAGAAAGTCTTCATTGGGTCGAATCTTCTTTCATACAAATCCAGCATCTGCAAAAGCTCTTTTGTCCTTTCACTTATAAGCGAATCAGCCATTCCATGAATCGCCCCAAAAAACTCTAAGTATTCGAGAGGAGTCCAATCAGGCTGCGTAACACCAGACTCTTCCGTAACAACACCGATTATCTTTCTTATCTCTACTCTATCTTTAACAATATCATGACCACATACAGATGCCTTTCCAGATGTCGGGTCTAAGATCGTTGCAAGCATTCGTACCGTTGTTGTCTTTCCAGCTCCATTTAATCCTAAAAAGCCAAATGTTATACCTTCAGCTATCTCTAAATTCAGGCCATCCACTGCCTTAATTCCATTATATACCTTTGTCAGGTTTTCTGTTTTTATCATTTTAATTTTATCCCCTTCGCTTCTTTTTTATCTCCCCCTTTCGGTATTTACATAGCGCCTCTCTTCCGGCGCGCATACATATTTTCGGTGGAACAGCATATAATAGGGTGGTGGAACAGGTGTTCCAGAAAATGAAACAAGGTGTTCCGGGAAATGGAACAAGTTACAGAACACCGTGGAGAGCTTTTTGATTGGCAAATGCCAACCATTATGCAACTCGCTTTAGGCAGAAATGTGTGCTAACGCGAGATAGGTGAAAGTCCCACCAAGAAACAAAAATTTATCTGGCAAAAGGAGAAAGCGGGTTAAAAGAGGTGAGAAAAGGAATAAAAAAGAAGGTAAAATAGAAATAAAACATACGAAGGATAAGAAGCTGAAAAAATTGTTGAAAGAGTCAATGGAAGAGAATATTGAGTTGTTGCGCGAGCTGGCGAAATACTGAGGTAGCGGAACAGCATAAAAGGGTCTCAGGGACTACAAGAGAGAGAGGGCGGCAAGACTCTACAAAGAGCGAAGAGTATCAATAGATGGTGCGGCAGAACTCGCAGGTTTAACTGTAAAAATAAAAATGAAAGTAGGATTTGAAATTTGTTTGTTATTAGGTGCCTGGGATTTGGATTTTTTAGGCAAGCTTCACCATCTTGCTCATCCCGTAATCGTATCGAAATATCAAACTGCGGTCTTCCAGGTCCTGCAATATTCTCGAAAGCGTGGACTTCGGTATTCCAGTTCGAGCTGACATGTCCGCCTGGTTCATCTCTCCATAGTCCATGAGCGCTTCTATCACCATCTTCTCGTTTCCTTTCAGTATCTTCAAAAGTCCTGCTCTATCATCCTCAGGAGCTGCCCTGCTCGTTTCTGGAACTTGTGCATCCACATTTGGAATATGTGCATCCTGCACCTGTAACGCCGATTCCAAACCTGCTTCCTTCTGTTCCGCTTCCCGCTCAATCCTCTCCTTTTCAGGCATCCTGAAGCCCACGAAGAGCAGATAAAAAACGCTTGCACCGAGCATGAACGAAGCAATAGCGATTATCACACAATCCAAAGCCGTATATACATTTGGAATTTCCTTCACGTAAGTTGATTGTCCTTCGATAATCACCTGAATGCTCGTGGGAAGCATGAATTTTGATGCGAGCATGAACACTGCCACGACGAACAGAGCCATGACAAATGCGGTTTTCCCCTCTATTTTCATGGTTTTTACTTTACCACCCTAATAAATTATAAACTGCCCTCTCGCTCATTTCATCACACAATAATTTTGTATTGACTTGACTAAACTTTTATACTTCACACATATATATAACATTTTATTACTAACTTTCAGAGATTCTATTTGAGGAGATGATGCGAAGATATCTATTGGTCCGATGAAATAGGGGATGAGCGAAAAAGTTTTGCCCGAAGCAATCTTTATTCTATTTATTTATTTATTGGTGGCATCGGTGGCGGTAGGAGTGGTGGGCTGATTCTTATGACTTTCCCTTTCTCAAGGTCAACATGCACGAAGTAAACTGTTCCGTCTTCCAACTCGAACATTATTGAAGCTCCATCAAATTTCGTTTCTACTTCACCAACTTCGTTGGTTATAATTACACCCGTTGATTTTATTTCAGTCATCTTGTAATTCTTCCCTTCTATGATGTTCTGCACCTCAGTGTCCGAGAGAGCAATTTCTCTTGCTTTTTCCCTCTCTTCTTCGGTCAATTCTCGCACCTCCGGCGCCCTTATCAGCTTGCCCTCCCTGCCTCCAATCGCTATTCTTATCTCGGTCTCGTTCACTGCTTTAATCTCGCCACCTTCTCGCATCTCCAATCCAGCAATCTCTCCACGTGACTTGAGTATTCCTGTGACCTTCTCTTCGTTCAGGTCTACATTTGCAAATACCCAGTCTTTATCCTTTGTGAGGGTGACATATACATCTGCTATCTCTGCTTCATGCTTCGGTATATTGGTAAAAATAAAACTTCTACTCCCTATTTCGTATCCTTGGTCTAAGTATTGCTTCACTGTTTCGTTCTGTTTTGCGATTTCAATTGCAGCCTGTCTCTGGTCTTCGGTTAGCGTTGGAAACGATGTAAATTCCTCCTTCACGGGATTCTGATACATCCATACATCTTCATGAGACGTTCGTGTTCCGCTAACCATGAGCCCAACGAAAAGGAAAGCCATGCCCATGCCTATAAATGCCAATACTACCAGTATAGCAATGCCTTTTTCTTTCATTTTTATATCACATCCTTTTTGGTTTATTTCATGGGAAATTATTTCCAGATCCAATGCTTCTTTGCATATTCGTATGCTTCTTCATACTCGCCGTAATATGCTGAGGGGGCGAGATACGTAAGCACGTAAAAATATTTCCCCCTCTTTGCGATAATTTGTGTTTGCGTATAGCTTATATTATGAGAAATATATGAAATACTGACTTCTTTTCCTTTTGTTCCACCTAACATCTCTTCTCGCTCATAGTTTATGCTGACATTACTGACGTTTTTTGCACCTCCCGGAAACCGTTGCACTAAATCCGCCACCACGTCGTCAACTGAATCATAAATTCCACTGCTATCGCTCGAAGATAAAAGTTGTATATTCAAAGTTATATACCCGCCTTCATATCCGGTTTTCGAAACGAACAAAATTTTTGATGCAGCAGGGATCACAGTCCAGTCAGCGGGATAGTCTATCGTGAAATTTGCAGCTGTATATGTCGCATAGTTTATGGATTGGCTTCTGTTTCCGTCATGAGTAATATTGCTGTTATTATTGATGTGTACAGGGGATTGGATGTGTGGTGCGACAAATACTGCAGTAACTATCACCGCTATTGCAGGAATTGCAAAAATTACAAACCATTTTGATTTTTTAGCATCCATCTTCATTTTTTATTTCCCTCCAAAAATAAAATTGCAGACGAACGGTCCGCCAGCCAGCTCTTTTATATCATATAGCTCCTTTGTGGTTTTATCACCGACCGCGACCATATCCTTGTTACCCCTTCCTTGTCCAGGTCTACAAACACTTTCATCCTCGCTCCATCTTCGAATTCAAAATTTACTGATATTTTTGTTGTTTTCTTTGTCTCTCCATTTATTATGCCTGTCATTATCATTGGAGTTACTTTTATCTCATACCCTTTCCCCTCTATCATCTTCTTCACTTCAAGGTCTGATAGAGCAATATCTTTGGCTTTTTCTTTTTGCTCCTCTGTTAATTCTGGTATCTCTTCCGTATCATTTTTTCCTATAATGAGCTCCTCCGGCTCGGACGGGACTTCCGTCAATTTTGGCACCTCTTCCGTTTCCGTTTCATTCTGTCCTGGAATCTCCTCTACCTTATAGGGTACTTTTTCCATCATTCCAATATTCGTTCCAACATATACGAATGCTATTCCCGCTCCTGTTATTGTTATTGCTAATACCCCCAATATGGCGATTTCTTTTTTGTTCATTTTCATCATCTTTTATCTCGTGGTTTATTTACACCGTTTTTTACGCATTAGATAGGATACCAGCAGCATTCCAACTGCTAAACCCACGTGAAATCCCGGAGTTTTACTCGATTCATGCTGTGCAGTGGCAGATGGTGTGGATGTGGCATCGGATGTTGGCGCAGCACTTGGGCTTGGTGTGGCATTCCAGTCATCAACATAATGTGATGTTTTATTCGATATGTTATCCAAATTGGGCATATTGGATTCGTTAAGGGGTTCCTTTATCACTGTGCCGTTAGGGCCTATCGTGTAATTGTACCCTCCCCACCTCCCACTGGACTCATTAAGAGGTTCAATCGTGCCGTTATCAATGGATATGCCGCCTCCTGGGCCTATTATCATCTTCGGCATCTCATTATTTGCATTGATTATACCAACCCCCACTAATATTCCGATCAGTATGATCACCGCAGATACACTAATCCTTACCATTTTCATCTCTTCTTCTCACCTCCTTTTCCCATCATTTTTTCTCTTTTTTCAGACACCGAAAATAAAAAAGTGGGCAAGAAAGGAATAGCCCACCAAACTTTTGTTCCACTCCTTTCGTCCTTTTATATCTTATGGCTTCTCAGCAACAATAGTAGCCGTAGCACCCCCGGTAGCTGTCACAAGACTCTGCAGCTATGCAGCTACGCCACAGCAGTAACAGTACCCATATATGCAACATCCACTGTCTATATTATGGTTGTATGTGCATGCTTCGTGGTGTATCTGCCTCGCCGATGCGTCTATTTTTTCTGATGGCATCAGAGGCATCAGAGTATCTGCAGTGAGGTTTTCCAGGGTATCGACTACTATAGTGAAGTTTTCTTCCTCAATCCTCATCGGAACTTCTGTTTCTGATGTCCCCGTTGCTATACATGCTTCATCTGAATGGAGCTCGTCTTCTGTTCTTTCCCTGCATTCCTTGGTTATACTCATGCTACCGTCTTCATTCATGGTCTCCTTTACCACTATAGGACCATTGCTTTCGAAGGTTTCGATCGGCGTAGTGGTTCCATCAGGGTTTATCTTAAATGTCGTTATCACGTAGTCACCAGATGCATCATCGCTCGCGCTTACTGCACCGATTCCAGCCGTCGCAATCAGGCACATGCTTATCAGGGCAGGAAAAGCAGTCGCTTTCTTTTTCACCTTTTCTATATGGCCCCCTAAAGAGCG
>JAGLZV010000067.1 GCA_023131215.1 Candidatus Methanophagales archaeon
GGCTCATTCGGATAAGGAACAAAAGCAGTGAGACACGCGACCTTAAGGTGTTCACGGGTGTCGAACTATCCTTAGGGAACATAAGAAGTGACCTGTTGAGCACGGAGTTTCACGAATTATTTAACCGGGTGTACGAGGAAGAAGGCATTTTATACGCTGAAAAGACTTTCTGGGATAGATTACGTGGGATGCATTCCGCGAATGAAGAGTGGCCAACGAAAGTATTTTTTGCAAGCGAGCCCCAAGCAAATGGTTTTGACTGTCTGAAGGATGCTTTTATTGGTGCATATAGATTGGCATCAAACCCGATAGCGGTTGAAGAAGGCAGATGCCGGAATACAGAAAGTGAAGGCAGAAGTTCTATCTTCGCTTTTCAACATTCTTTAAACCTGAAAGGGGGAGAGGAGAAAGAGATATTGGTTGCCATGGGTGTGTTAAAAGACATACTGATAGAGAGGGATATAAGAATAGAAGTAGCGAAGGAGGAGTTCGAGCGGTTAAAAGCATACTGGGCCGAGATAATAAACGAGGGAGTAGTTGTAGAGACTCCGGATAAAAATCTCGATTTATCGGTGAACATCTGGAATAAGTATCAAAACAGGATAAATTTCTGGTGGTATCGGTCTGCGGCATCCTATTATATGTTTGGATTTGACACATTTGGATACAGAGACGTAGCCCAAACAATTATAGGGACTTTGCCAATAGATGCGGAACTTGCGAGAGGGAGGATAAAATTTATCTCAAAGTTTCAGTTCAAAGATGGTAACACATGCTCTTCATTCTCACAAGTTTCAATGCGAGGTACCAGGACAGACCACACTGATGTCCCACTCTGGTATCCCCTAATTGTATTTTGCTATTTAAAAGAGACAGGGGATTTTGATTTCCTTTACGAGGAGGCGGATTTCATGGACGGAGGAAAAGCGACGATATACGAGCATGTGAAGCGAGCAATAGACTATGTTTTATCGAGGAGAAGCGAGAGAGGGCTTGTTTTGATGGAGCGCGGCGATTGGAACGATGCACTTGATTTCGTTGGTGAAAAGGGAAGGGGAGAGAGCGTGATGGTGTCTCAAATGCTGTATCTGGCGCTGGATAGATGGATAAAATCGAATGAATTTTTAGAGCTCACGGATGTTGCATCCCGGTATAGAAAAGAGAAGGAAGAGCTAAAAAAAGCTGTCAATGAGCACTGCTGGGATGGGGAATGGTATGTGCGTGCTTTCAAAGACGATGGTGAACCCATTGGGTCTAAAATAAATGAAGAAGGCAAAATTTATTTAAATCCGCAGAGTTGGGCGGTTTTCGGCAAAATCGCTCCTGAAGATAGAGCCAATAAATGTATGGACTCAGTAGAAAAGTATTTGGAGACAGATTATGGGACTGCACTTTTCAGACCCGCTTATTCTCATCCAGATAGGTCCATAGGGATAATTACGCGGTTCATAAGGGGTGAAAAAGAGAATGGACCGATATTCATGCACGCTTCTGCATGGAGCATCATCGCCGCGGCTCTTCTCGGAAGAGGTAATAAAGCATACGAATACTACAAAAAAATGCTGCCAATAAATCTTGCTTCTAACCCCGCATTTAAAACCGAACCATACGTATATCCGGAGTATGTAGCAGGTCCGGACTCACCGCATTATGGTGAAGGCTCACATTCCTGGCTTACTGGCAGCGCTGCCTGGATGTGGCGTGCCTGCGTGGATTACATATTGGGTATTCGCAGTGAGCTCGACGGTCTTAAGATAGACCCGTGCATACCAGGCGAGTGGTCATTGTATAGAATAAAGAGGAGATTCAGAAATGCAATTTATGACATAACCGTGAATAATCCCAAAGGTGTGCAGCACGGTGTGCGAGAAATAAAAATAGATGGTGAAAAGCATGAGTCAAATATCCTTCCTGTATATGCAGATGGCAGAATTCATCGTGTAGAGGTGATAATGGGGAGAAAGTGAAGATAGGTATGCTGTCTTGAACACTACCTGAAAGTTTAATATTATCTGAATCCAATATAAAATCATATCATAAGACCTTTGCCAGATATATTTGCCGAGTCCAGTTTTTTCTTGTTTCAGAGGTGATAAGACAAAAGAAATGAAAATAGCAATGATGAGCAGATGGAATGCCACTTGTGGCATATCTGCGCATGCTGAACTCGTGGGAAGAGACTGGGTGAAAAAACATGACCTCACCGTATTTGCTCCAACATTAGAATCTGCAACGGATTGGCATCATAATCCCTTAGAGAAAGAGGATGAAGAGTTTGTAATACGGGGCTATGAGCAGCCAGAGGCTATCGGAAAAACGGGATGGATAGACGAAAGGCTGTGGAAAGGAGATTATGATATATTTGTCCTGCAGGGATTAGAACTGTTGCCCATCCCAACCCTGCTGGAGATGTTTCCGAAGATAGAAGCAAAGAAAGTGCTTGTATGGCATGCGGGGAAACTGCCAGAATACGAAGACCTTTATAAACTAAAGTTCGATGCCGTTGTATGCTTTGACTCGCGATTTAAAAAGATGCTCAATGAGAAATATCCAGAGGAAAGAATCCATATAATCCCCTTTCCCTGCCGTATGGTGGTTAAAGGCGATAAAAAGAGAGCAAGGGAAGAGCTTGGCATTCCACGTGGAAAAACTGTTCTATTCTCCTTTGGAAAAGAGCCTCTATTTGAGTATGAGGATTATTTGTGGTTAGCGAATGAATTAAAAGAAAAATATGACTTGAAATATTTTGTCCTTCGGTCTTACGGCGAGATACCGTCAAAAAGTGATTTCTTGGAAGTTCGGAGGGGCAGACCCCAATATGAAGAGATATACAGATATCTGCATGCATCTGATGTCTTTCTGTGGCCAAGATCGGAAGCAGAAACCATTGTGGTCTCCAGCACGGTTTTTCAGTGTTTGGGTGCGCTCACTCCTATCGTTGTTCCGGCGGTGAAGCATGTAGAACTGCTAGATAAGGAAGTTTTGAAATATAAAAATCGGGATGATTTAAAGGAGAAAGTTGTCAGGGTTCTTGAGGATGAGGACTTTAGAAAAGAAGTTTTAAATGCTGCTGAAAGGTATGTCATAAAAAATTCATCGGAAAGGATAGCAAATGAGTTTATCGCGCTTTTTTCGCATCTAAGAACTTTGATATAGAAATTTATTTCGTTCACACATTATACCCTGGTATTTTTTGGGGTCCTCGATATTTTGTAGCCTCAGCGAGCTCCTTTAGACATTCTGGGTTCTGTGCTGTGGTCATGTCTCCGAGCGTTTCGTCCCGAACAAGACCTTTTAGAAACCGCCTTATTATTTTTCCACTCTCCGTCTTTGGCACGTCAGAGACGTAGTAAGCGACTTCCGGAGTCGCTACCGGACCTACTTTCTCCCTCACTGCTTTCACTATTTTCCTGTCCATCTGGGCTTTGGGCACTTCGACACCTCTTTTCAGAACCACGAAAAGGGCAGGCACTTCTCCTTTTATCGCATCCGGTTTCCCTACCACTGCAACTTCCACCACCTCACTCAAGTCGCTTACCGCATCCTCTATCTCAGCAGTGCCTAACCTGTGTCCTGCGACCTCCATGACATCGTCAATCCTCCCGGTAATCTTTATCAGAGGCTGACCTCCTATTTCCAGACCGGTTTTTATTCCGCCATCGCCTGCAAAATATATCTCCGTGCCGTATTCACTCCAGTATTCTTCCACATATTTCTCCGGCTTCTTGTACATTCCTCTGAACATAGAAGGCGCATAGGGTGGTTTTACAACGAGATATCCTGATTCCCCAGGTTTCATCGGCTCACCAGTCTCATCCAGGATATCGCAATGCACACCCGGAAGTGCAGGACCTGCTACGCCCGGAACGAACGGGCCTATACCGGGAAGTGAGGACAAAAGTATCCCGCCAGTCTCTGTTTGCCAGTATGTATCCACCAGAGGACAGCGACGCTCTCCTATTTTCTCGAAGAACCATTTCCACGTGTCAGGGTCGATCGGTTCGCCGACTGATGCTAAGAGTCTTAGAGAGGAGAAGTCATATCCTTCGACCCATTTATCACCCGCGGCTCTTAACGCTCTTATTGCTGTGGGCGCTGTATAAAATATAGTTACTCCATATTTCTCTATTATTTCCCACCATCTGCTCGGATTTGGATAGTCAGGGGCACCTTCATACCATAATACCGTCGCTCCCACGAGTAAAGGACCGTAGAGACCATAAGAATGCCCCGTTATCCATCCTATATCTGCCGTTGACCAGAAGAGGTCCTCCGGATGCAAATCAAAGACAAGTTTCATTGTCAACGCTACTCCAACACCGTACGCACCGCAGGAGTGCATAACAGCCTTCGGTTTGCCAGTCGTCCCGGAAGTGTAAAGCAGGAAAGAACAGTTTTTTGATGTGATTGTTTCTGGTTCACAATAAGCTTCTGCACCTTTCATCAATTCATCAAAGTAGTAGTCTCTGCCTTCCTTCATGGAAGGTTCGGTCATTGCCCTCCTCACCACCACACAATTCCCTGCATCCACTTTCTCCAGGACCTCTCCTTCATCTATTCGCTTTTTCAACTCTATCAATTTCCCTCTTCGGTAGAACCCATCCACCGTGATAAGAATTTTTGACCCTGCATCCTGCATCCTTTCTCGCACTGCATGAGGCGCAAAAGCTGTGTAAACGATAGAGTGCCATGCCCCAATTCGCTGACATGCCAGAGCAACTATTGCGGTCTCGGGAATCATCGGCATCCAGATAGTTACAGGACTCCCTTTCTTTACTCCAAGACCTTTTAAAACGTTTGCAAACTTGTTCACTTCTCTATATAAATCCATGTATGTCAAGACCCTTTGGGCTTCATCCACAGGTTCGGGCTCCCATATAATTGCTGCCTTGTTCCTGTGTTCCTCAAGATGCCTGTCAAGGCAGTTATAGGATAAATTTGTTTTATTTCCTACGAACCAGTTGAAATAGGGGGGTTCTAACTTTATTACCTCATCCGCAGCCCATTCCTCAAACCAATCTATATACTCCTTAGCCTGTTTTGCCCAGAAATCTTCTGGGTCTTTGCTCGCATCGGCGTAAATTCTTTCATCACTAAAGTACGCCTTTTCCTTCATCTCTTCCGTAGGCCAATATACCCCTCTCTTTTCGGCGTCCTCTTTCACCCATTGTTTCCCCGCTTCCTTCAGCCTTCTTCCAACATTCACAGCCAATCACTTTTATAATCTATAATTCTTCCCTTGATATTAAAGCATTTAGCCGTCATCAAAATGGTCAATTTTTAAAAATAGTTATATTTTATATACAACATAAAATCTGTAAGACCATATCAAGGGGTATGAGGGTGAAAGAAAGATGGATAAGAAAGTGCTGAAAGGATTGCTGATAATGATTGTATGCGTGGTATTAGTGGTATCAGCGGTATTCGTATTTGTGAAACACACTGAGCATTCCGAGTATTTTACAGGCTTTCTATACGGGGCGATAGGAGTCAGCTTCTTCCTGATTATGGCTAAGATATTGTCCCTAATACAAAAAGAGGGGAAGCAGGATGATTGATATAAGTAGCATACCAAATATACCTCCGGTTCTTATTTACTTTGCAGGAGCTGCGTTAATACCTCTGCTCGGGAAGGGCAGGGCGAGGAAGATTTATCTCATTATTTTAGCCGCGCTTGGGTTGATAGGTGTGGCAGTGCTAAGATCTCCTGCACCAGGGGAGTGGGAATTTTCTGTTTCGGGATTTGAGCTGATATTCCTGTATGTTGACCCATTGAGCCTTATAATGGGCTATATATTTGCCATAATCGGCGCTGCTGCGATATTATATTCGATAGGCGTAGTAAAAGAGAATGGCGAGTTTGTATGTGGATTGCTATATTTAGGAAGCGCGATGGGTGCGGTATTTGCCGGGGATCTCTTCACATTATACATCTTCTGGGAGATAATGGCTTTCTCCTCTCTCGGTTTGATATGGTACAGCAGGACAGAGAGGGCGACGAACGCGGGGATGCGATATATCTTGTTCCACCTGTTTGGCGGGTGTGCCCTTCTCGCCGGGATAATAATAAATTACATGAGCACAGGCTCTATCTCGATGGTACCTGGAGAATCGGGCATAGGATACTTCTTTGTGCAATCGGGCATAGGATACTTCCTTCTGCTTATAGGAATAGGAGTGAACACGGCATTTATACTACTGCATACTTGGCTACCGGATTCATACCCGAAGGCAACGATCGCGGGTGCCGTATTTATGTGTGTATTTACGACAAAGACAGGAGTATATGCACTTGCAAGGACTTTCCCCGGTGCAGAACTTTCGCTATTCGGTAATGAAATCCCATTTGTAGCATACATAGGCGCTGTGATGTGTCTCTATGGAGTTATATTCGCACTGTTACAGAATGATGTGAGAAAGCTTCTGTCTTATCATATTATATCCCAGGTTGGCTACATGGTAGCAGGGGTAGGAATAGGCACGTATATAGGGATAAACGGAGGAATTGCACACGTTTTCAATCATATCTTGTATAAGGCACTGCTGTTCATGTGTATGGGTTCAGTGATATATGCAACAGGAAGGAACAACCTCACAGAACTTGGAGGGCTGGCGAAGAAGATGCCAATAACGATGATAACATGCGTGATAGCGGCTCTCTCTATTTCTGGTGTTGCTGGTTTTAATGGATACGTGAGTAAAGGAATGGTAATTCACGCAGCGGAATTGGAAGAGATGCATATTCTTACACTTGCGTTGATGTTGGGTTCAGTAGGCACGTTCCTGTCTTTCTTAAAGCTTACTTATTTCACCTTTTTCAGGAGAAATGATGAAATAGAAGCGAAGGAAGCGCCGTTATTTATGCTCATTCCGATGAGCGTTACGGCTTTCCTTTGCGTTGCTTTGGGGGTGTATCCAAAAATGCTTTATGAAATTCTCCCTTATAGAGAGGTGGCATTACAGTTTCATGCATACGCTCTTGGGCATACGTTGGGCACGCTGGAATTATTGGCGATGACAGCATTTATGTTCTTCTCGCTGAGAGTCCTGATTATGCCACATGATAGGATAACGTATGATATAGATTGTCTGTATAGAAAGGCAGGCAGAGGATTTATATGGTTCTGCGAGAAGCCATTAGTGAGTTTTGCGATTGGAGTGGAGAAGGTGGTGTTGAGGATTGTCGGTTCTTTCGTCAGGTTCAGCAAGAATCCTCTGAGAGGAACAAGAGTGATGATAGACATGATGGGCGTAGCGCTGTTGAAACCTTTTATTTTCGTTTTCAACCTGGTAATACAACCGGTATATAAGTATTATGAGCGAGATCTGGAGGAAGTGAAGATGCGACCTGTGGAAGAAATGGAAAAAATGAGCATAGGGACGGGGATGCTGCTGATTCTTCTCTTTTTCGCTTTATATTTGATAGCTATGCTTGTACACGGGTGGATGGCTTAGTATGAGGGTGGGATAAAAATGGATAAAAAGGCGTCATCGAGTTTTGCGATTGCGGTGAAGAAAGTGGTATTGAGGATTGCGGATTCTTTTGTCAGTTTCGGCAAGAATCCACTGAGAGCAACAAGAATGATGGCTGACATGATAGGCGTAGCGCTGTTGAAACCTTTTGTTTTCGTTTACAATCGGGTAATACAGCCGGTATACAAGCATTATGAGCGAGATTTAGAGGAAGCGAAGATGCGACCAGTGGAGGAACCACTGGAAAGAATGAGCATAGGGGTCGGATTGCTGTTAGTGCTTCTCTTTTTCGCTTTGTATTTGATAGTCATGCTTATACACGGGTGGCTCAGTCCCTGAGTGATTGTAAAATGGAAACTGCAAAGTGCAAATTGGAAAAAGGGCTTTCATAAAAATGCTCCACTTTCCACCTTTAAAATAATAAATAGGGTTGGTGGAAGAGAAATAATATTAGCACTGTTTACAGTAGTTCCGAAAGTGTCTCCGGTTTTGAAAATAGATTTAACGGAAATTAAATTTCTAAATATATATCTAATTGACCTTTAAGGTATTTCTTATTTTGCTTTCATGGTGCCATAATTTTTAACGATGAATGTTGCTTTGAAGATCCATCCTTTATCTCAACTGGGAAAAATTTGCAATCTCTAACTTTTCTATCTTAATCTTTCAAAGCTTAACGTCATATTCGCTTCGCTTTTCTCACCTTTATCGCCTTTTTTAGTTAACGGTTTGTATGTTTACAAAACATCGGAGACATTTTGGTGAGCGAAGCGAACTGCAAACACCGTGTTAAGAGAGGGTGTTCGTATTGAGCTAACGAAGTTAGCGAGTAGAGAATTGTGGACGAATGGCACTTCTTTCTCCATATCTACAATATGCCTTATAGAACAGATACTTTAGTCGCTGGGCCATCAAGTAATAACTTAAATCTCTTAATAAATTTGACGCCGATTACTATCTCGTTTATATCTTGCTCCTCCTCATCCGCAGTATGTATTCTAACGGGGAATGGATCAAGAGGGAGTTTTGGGATCAGAATATACCCTCGAGCTGCTTTCATGTAAATGGAACTTCCGTCAGCTTGCCCAAACTCATCAGGCTCAGGTTCTTCCCACCTATTAAATCCCAATTTCTCATAGAGATCCCTTGGCAAACAAAGCTCCCCGTCGTAACCGGTATCGATCATCACTAGCTCTTCATTATCTAATTCTAGCGGATATTCCTCTCCATCACCTGCCTTTAAACGTATTCCTAAACAGGGTGCATTAGTATAAGGCCAACTTATTTCCTCTTTATCGGCCATCTGAACCTACCTCTAACTTTTTTCTTTGACTCAACCTTAAAGATAAATCTGTGGTTCGTGTCCAGTGCCACATTCTTTACATCATCAAAAGAGTCTCCAACTGCCTGAACCTCACCTTTAGCAATCACCACATATTTTCCCATATATTCCTCATAAAGTTTTGTTTTATATTCAGTATAGGTTCTTAGATTTACCCCTCTTTCCTCATTTATAAGCTCTGCTTTGCTCAGTGGTAGGCGGGGATTCAAAAGTCCATAACTATATGCCATTTTTTTTAATAATTCAGGTGTATTGTCCCATTCTTTTACTACTTCCAGGAATGCTTCATGTATTCTATTATCCAAATCTTTCTGTTTTTGCAAGATATCAACATCAGATGTTTCCGTTGTGTGCTGGATACCAACAATTCCTGTTTCAATCTGCATTAAACAACCCTCCTAGAATCTCATCCGCTTTTCTTTTCGTATCAGGATGTTCAAACAGTTTCTTGATAATTTCGTCCTTTTTGTTTGATGCAAAATGAAAGTTAAAATCTCCTCCTATTTCTTTATGATTTATTGGCTTGATTATCAATTTTACTGTAAGATCTCCAAACGCAAATGTGATTATTCCGCCAAATGTATAGTCTTCAGAAAAGATTTCTATAAGTCTCGTCTCATCGATGAGAAGAACCTCTTTTATTTTTCTTGCCTCTGTCTCAAGACGATAAGAGTAATTGAAACCAATAGCGGTATAAGGGGTTTCCGGTAATTTCCCTAAGTACTCTGAAATAATCTGTGGTAATGCTTTGAGATTTTCTGAGCTAATTTTTTTAATCGTTAGCTGTAGTTTATTTGGATCCACAAACAGATTAAAGTTGTTAGTTTCTATTATGGAAACTACAGGAAGATGAGTAAAATTAAGTATTTCTTCCTCTATTATCTTATTCTGAGTTAACCAGTCTTTAGAAACAATTGATGGATTGTGATTTTTGGCTAACACTACAATGCTTGCTTCAATTAATGAAAAATTGCCCATCTTTATCTCCCTTTTTTCTCTTTCGCCTAAGTATTCCATTTTAAAAATTGTCTTAAAAACTTTTCTATTTTTTATTTTCTCTTCTCTTTTATAAACTTTATCTCCCTCTTTTCTTTATCATCAAATATTCTTCACCAAATGATCACGAAAGAATTGATTAAGGATGTAACGATAAACATTTTGAGAAGAGCGGAGACAACACTTCCGAAAGATGTGAAAGAGGCGCTGGTTCGTGCATACGAGTGCGAAGAGAATGAAATAGCAAAGGTGCAGTTGAAGGCGATGCTCGAGAATATAAAGCTCGCAGAGAAAATGCAAAGACCTTTGTGTCAAGATACAGGCATTCCACTTTTTTATGTGACACTTGGGCTTGGGCTCGGAGGAGAGAGCAGGAAGGTAAACGTAAATCTTAACGATATTGAGAGTGGCATAAGAGAAGGAGTGAAGAAAGCAACGGAAACGATCCCTTTGCGCCCAAACGTGGTGAATGCGATAACAAGAGAGGGCGGAGAACCGAACATAGGTGATAGAATACCATATATAAATTATAAAATCGCCGATATTGATTTTGATGGACTTGAGATAATCGCATTTCCAAAAGGTGGTGGCTCGGAGAACGTCAGTGCTTTCGCTATGCTTTCTCCTAAGCCCGAGAAGGAATCGGAGAAAGAGATAAAGAAGTTTATTCTCGATGCAGTGCTCAATGCTGCTGGGAAACCTTGCCCACCTACCATCATTGGTGTTGGTATAGGTGGCTCAGCCGATATGGCGATGAGCCTCGCAAAAGCGGCGTTACTTCGACCTGTACACATGAGGCACAAAGATGCGCGAGTAGCGAGAATGGAGGAAGAACTACTCGAAACGGTGAACAACACGGGTATAGGACCCATGGGCTTGGGAGGAAAAACAACTGCGCTTGATGTGCATATAGAAACCGCAGATACGCACATAACAAGTTTGCCCGTAGCGATAAATTTTCAGTGCTGGGCAGCTCGTAAAGCATCCGCCAGGCTCTATTCGAGTGGTGAGGTGGAATATTTATAGCAGGGGTTTGTATAACAGAGGAAAAAACTTGTTATTGTTTCTTTGGTAAAGCTTTCTTTTTTAAAGAAAGGTTTGTTATCATCGTTCCAGAGCCTTTTTCGGTAAGTACCTCTTGCAATATTGCGTGGGTTTTCAATCCAATAATATGTGCGCTTTTAACGCCATACTCCACAGCAGCTATGCAGGATTCTATTTTCGGCTTCATACCCTCGGTTATAAAACTCTCTCCCAGAATGCTTTTTGCCTCTGATAGGGTCAGTGTCGGTATCAAACTGTCCTCATCATTTATATTTCGTAACACTCCTCTTACCGGTGTTAAAATGATGAGTTTCTCCGCGCGCAGACAGCATGCCAGTTCACTCGCACCGTGGTCTGCATTAATGTTAAGCAGGGTGCCTTCTTCGTCTGCGCCTATTGGATAGATTACCGGGATATATCCATTTCGTGTAAATAACGCGACAAGTTCTCCATCAACCTTTTCTATGCTGCCAACAAATCCTAAGTCCGGATGCATTTTTCTGGCTGTAAATAAATTGCCGGAAACGGCAGAAATGCCAATTGCTTTACCTCCTTTTTGATTTATATTCCAAACTATCTTTTGATTAAAATCAGAGAGTACTGCATGGACAACTTCAAGCGTATCTTCATCAGTAACTCTTAATCCATCAATAAATCTCGTCTCTAAACCAAATTTATCCATTATAGACGATATTCTCTTACCCCCCCCGTGAACAACGACCACATTTATGCCTGCTTCGTATTTTAACGTGATCAAATCGGAAATTACTAAGTCCATTATGCCTTCATCTGCCAATACTTCACCACTGAATTTTACCACAAAAATTTTGTCGTGAAACTTCGTTGCATAATACAAGGCTTTTTCTAAGTCGTCTCCCACTTTTTCATTTTCCCCTGCTCTCATTCTCATGTTCACTCCTCCACCTTGAATTCCTCCCTGCTTATCTCTCCTCCCTCCTTCTCCATCAACTTCTCCACTTTATATTCCGCCTCGTCTAACTTCTTATTGCAAAACTTGCACAACTCCATACCCTCCTCGAACATCTTCAGTGAATCCTCTAAGGAAAGATTTCCTTCTCCCAGCGTTTCTACTATGCTCTCCAACTTTTTCATCGCTTCCTCAAAAGTTATCGCTTCTCCCGCTTCCATTTTACATCATTTTCTTAACAAACTTTCTTTGGAAAAGAATCTTTTCATCTTCACCTTCTTCTCTTTCACTTCCGAAATTGCTTCTCCATCACTTAATAATATTTTTAACGCATCTCCTACCGAAATATCTTCCACGCTTCTTATTACTTTACCTTCAGGCAATCTCGAACATATACTATACCCTCTCTCGAGGATTGCTAAAGGACTTAAAGCATCCAGTTTGCCAGTAAGAGCCTGCAAGCTTTTCTTATGCAATGCTACGAGATGTGAAATTTCGGCGAGCATATTTCTCTTTATTTCATCTACCGTCTGCCGGTATTGGTTTATCCTCTCCGTAGGCTTTCTAAACAGGATGTTCTTCTCCATGCTCTCTAACCTCTTCCTATGGAATTCAACCGCTTTAAAAACATTCTGCCGCATCCTCAACTCCAAAGAATCCAAATTCCTCACTATCTCTCGCTTATCCGGCGCAACAAACTCTGCCGCTTCTGAAGGTGTCGCCGCTCGCTTGTCAGCAACAAAATCAGCAATAGTAAAGTCTGTTTCATGACCCACCGCGGAGATCACAGGAATTTCTGATGAGAAAATCTCTCTGGCGACTGCTTCTTCGTTAAAAGCCCACAACTCTTCTATCGAACCTCCTCCCCTACCCAGCACCAGCATGTCTATTTTCATCAGCTCGGCATTCACCCTGTTCATCAACCGAATGGCATTTACTATCTGCCACGGGGCTTCTTCTCCTTGCACTGCAACAGGTGCCAACAAAATATGCACATGCGGGAATCTTCTCTTTGTAATGTTTAGCATATCTCTGATAGCAGCACCGGTTGGCGAAGTGATAATGCCTATTCGACGTGGGAAACTCGGTATCGGCTTCTTACAAGCGACATCAAACAAACCTTCTTCCTGCAACTTCTTCTTTAACTGCTCAAATGCGAGATATAGCGCACCTATTCCCTCCTCTTGTATCTCCTCTACGTATAACTGATACCTTCCTTGCTTCTCATACACACTTATATGACCCCTGACTATCACACTCATCCCATCCTCAGGAATGAACTTCAACCCAAGATTTTTTTCCCTGAACATCACGCATCGTAACTCCGAAAATCCATCCTTTAGCGTGAAGTATAAATGACCAGAAGTAGGCTGTGAGAGATTAGAAATCTCTCCCTTGACATAAATGTCACTCAGCACTTCATCCTCGTCCAATCTCTGTCTTATGTGTCTTGTGATCTCCTGGACGGTGAATATGCGAGGAGTTTCTTTCTCTTCTATCTCCTTTTCTTCCTCTATCTTTTCTCCTTCCCTTTCTATTACTCTTTCAACACTAAACTTCTCTTCATCTTCATCCTCTTCATCCTTTTTCAAGTGCAAGAAATCCGTTAACGTAATTCCCTTTCTGGGCGTATTCATTTCTATTCCCCCAACTTTTTCACATACACATCCTCATAAACAGGTCCTTTAGGTGTAAGCGTGCTGTGCTTTAATTTTAGCTCATCCACAAGCATCTTCCCCACCTCTACCTCTCTCAACTCCATTATCTTTTTCAATAGCCGCCCTATTTCATCCCTTGAACCTGCTCTCGAGATCATTTTCACCCTGCATAGCGTAACGTGTGAACTGAACCGTTTTTCAAGTGGGAATCCCAACGCATTCAATCTCGATTCCACTTCCTCCTGCAACGCCTTCAACTCTCCAACGCCCTTTTCCATTCCTACCCATACAACCCTTATGTTTCTCGCTTTTTCCGGCGAAGCCTCAGGGAAGAAGCCCACACTCCGCAGTGCTATATCAAACGGTTTTTGACTTATCTCTGCTAAAGCTCTTTTAACCTCTTCCACTCTATCCTCCCGAACGTCCCCCAGAAATTTCACCGTTTGATGCGCCTGCCACGCATTCACGAATTTTAATTTTAGGGTCTCGTGTATCTCTAAATCTATAAATTGCTTTTGTATTTCCTTTATCTTTGTTCTTATTTCCTCAGACAGGTCCACTGCGATAAACGTTCTCATAAAGCTTTTCTTTCTAAGAAAAGGTTTAATTTTAACATTCTTGAGAGAGCATGTTGCCTTTTCTCCTCCTCACGCTCTTGATATGTCCTTATTGCCCTGAGAAGGTCTATTCTTCTAAACTCAGGCCAAAAAGGAGCGCAGAAGTAAGCTGCACATTCATTCCCCAACGCCTGCCAGGGCACGAAATTACTCAATCTCTGCTCGCCTCCTGTTCTTATTATCAAATCCACAG
>JAGLZV010000068.1 GCA_023131215.1 Candidatus Methanophagales archaeon
CGTCTCCTCATCTATGTCATCTACGGATAGCAAGCCTCTTTTTACCATATTCCCTATTATACGCACCGAATCCACTATTTCCATCCTTCCACTATACGCAACTGCGATGAACAGCTTAAATTTGGTATACCGCTCTGTTGTGCTTTCCGCTTTTCTTATTGCCTCTTTTACCGAATCAGGCAGCAAATTAACATTCCCTATTGCTTTCACCCGCACTCCATTCCTATGCACTCTTTCATCCCTGCTTATCTTCTCGAACTCCCCCCGCATAAGCGCAAATAACCTCTCTTTTTCTTCATCCGTCCTACAAAAGTTTTCAATAGAAAAAGCATAAATCGTGAGTTGTTTCACTCCTATATCAAAACACCACTCAATCACATGCTCTGTTATATCCGCTCCATAGAGATAGCCTTCTTCCGTTGAAATCCCTATCTTCTTCGCATACCTTCTATTCCCATCCATGATTATTGCTACATGCTCGGGCAGGGGCTTCTCCAATATCTCCCCCTCCAGCAATTTCTCGTATTCCCCATAAGCCTTATCTCGCAACCAACTGTGTATCCCCACAGCTTTACGCAGTGCAAAGGATTTCATCCGGCTATTTCTTAACATTAACGCTGTCCTCACCTCTCTCCTCACGCTCCTGCCCTGCTCCTGAAGTCCATCACTTTTGCCTTCATCTCGGAAAGCTCTACAAGCGTTGCACATCCGGGAACAGGAGTTATATCCCTCTTTTTTTGATACGGTGTTTGCGATTGCCACGTCCCGGAATTTATAAGTAGCACGCTTCGGTATTTAGAAATGCCAACGGTATGGGCATGCCCACAATGGAATATATCAGGAACAGGGTCAATTACTCCGTAATCGTGTCCGTCTGGAACAATAGAAACGCTGTTTCCATAAATAGGAGCTACATGCCGTTTTCTAAGCATCTCCGCCATCACTTCCTCCGGCTTTGAATAACTCAGCCTCGATACCAAATTAACAAAATCATCGTAAGATTGTCCATGGTAGATCAAGACAAGCCTGCCGCCAATTTTTATGTATGCCGGATTGCTCACAAAGCATGTATTATCCGGGAAGAGCTTTCTGAGATCCTCTGGTAAAGGAGGTTGTGGCTCCGCATTCCTGACTGCATCATGGTTTCCAGGTGCTACCACCACGTGTATATGCGAGGGGAAATCGTGGAAATATCTCGCCGCTATTTTATATTGCTCCTCTATATCCATGATTGACAAATCTTCTTCCTGACCTGGATATACCCCTATTCCATCCACGATATCGCCAGCAACAATTAGATATGCAATCCTGATGCTTTTGCTTTCCTCTTTTAACCACTGCACGAAACTATCCCACGATTCTTCCAAAAATGTGTTGCTCCCTACATGCATATCAGAAATAAACACAGCATACATGGACTTTTGCTTTTCCACGCTTTTCTCGTTAGAACCATGATTGGACTCATAATTGGCGGAAAGAGGTAATGATGATTGCGAAGTTGAAGAAGGAAGGGGGACATCAGGGTATATTACCCGATTTGCGAATAAATATCCTCCATTAGATAAAGAACCAGTAACGCCTATTATCTCATCAGGTATTATCTCCGTTTGATGTTGTAAGATTATCGGTATATGCCCCGTAGGGTCTTCCAAATCCACGCGAAGATTTCCTTTTGCCGTTTTATTCACAGAAGAGACTATCCCCACTACTGACACCTCTTCGCCTGCCCTACCATTTTTTATAAACCTTATCTGCCCGCAGTTCATCCTCTTTTTTAGTATCCCTATTATCCTCTCATATCTGTCAATGAAATGCGGTAAGAAATCTTTGTGGTCCACACCTCTGCCATTATCGGAGAACGATTTAATTATAGCCGGAGCAGGTACTGCTGCTTGCGTTTGGAAGCTGGCGCTTTTTTCTTTTTCTCCCTTTCCTGTTCCTGCGCCATTATTTTTGATGAACTCGGCTATCTGCTCGCTGGAAATCACAAAAATCGAAGGGTCTGAGGATGAGGAATTGGTTACGCTTTCTACTATTTCATTGAGGTCAAAGTGCCTTTCACCTTCATAGTGACTCAACAGTTCAATCGCTTCTGGCTGGACTTGAAATCCCAAATCGGCAAACCCCTTCACTATTTCTATCCCCTTCTGTTTTTCTATCCCGCCGACGGGATTTCGCACGTTCATTGTTTCTTTGGTAAAGGTTTTCTCACAGCCATTCCTTTACCTTCGCTTCTAAATACTGCTTTGGCAACGCTCCCTGTATGACATCCACAGGTTCGCCATTTTTAAAGATGAACATCGTAGGTATAGCCATTATCGCAAATTCAGTAGCTGTTCTCGGGTTCTCATCCACGTTCAGTTTCCCAAACACGACTTTACCGGCATATTCCTTCGACAATTCCTCGATTACCGGCGCAACCATTTTGCAAGGGCCGCACCAGGGAGCCCAGCAATCTACAACGACCAGCGGATATTTCCTTACTGTTTCTACAAAGCTATTGTCATCTATCGTCAGGGGATGGTCTATTACCCCTACTTCCTTTTTTCCCCCCTCTTTCATTGCTTTTATCTCTTCTTCCATTTCTCGCATCTTTCGCTCCTTTATTCTCTCTATCTCCATCCCCTCTTCTGTATAACTTACACTGTTTTCCTCTCTTTTTTCTCTCATACCTCTTCCTCTGTATTTAGTTGATTTTTTAAAAAGTTTTTGTGCCGTATTGTGGTTGCCTCTTAACGGTCATTGCCATCTTTCGAAGGAGGCGTACCGCAGGGACCGTGCAATACGGCGAGGTTTGTAGCCCTTCGTTTGCAATAGTAATCATCCTTCGCTTTTTAGCGTAGTCACACTACTCTTCGTAAAGGGCAATTTTATATACGTTTTTCTTATATTTAAAGGTAATTATCTACGCCATAAAAATTCCAATGTTCAAAACGGAATTGAGCGCAAAAAACTTGTTTTGAATTTTGAAATTAGATATTTGAATTTGTTTGGTGCTTGGTGCTCAGGATTTGGAATTTTTTCCAGTGTGTGGTTTGTTAAGGGGCATAGAAAAAGCTTTTTCCACTGATGGTCGATGGATAGCATTGTAAGAGCAAAAAGGAATTATACGCCCGTCAGGCGTGGCATAGTGGATGCCGCATCTCTTAACCCTTTCCAGATCGAAATTGTAGGCATCCTGAAAGTGCATCGCACCGATAAAAAGCGCTTTGCGGTGAAACTCTGCAAGAGACTCGCGATTCCCCTTCCCCAATATATCCGCAAAGGAAGTGAAGTTATCGAATATTGGCGGCGCTTTCTCCCTGTCTATAAACTTCCCTCCCGACATCATTATCTTCGCCTTCGCTTTCAGTTTGCCAATCCTCGATTTATTTATCTCTTCTGCCTCCTCCATTATGAACTCCATCAGCCCTTCAACGTCTATGAACTCTGTTATCGGTATAAACTTCCCGTTTTCAACAAACACATACGTTGCGGCGCCGCAATGCGGATGCACTGTAAATTCTAACTGTGGCACTCCTTTCCACGCTTCCACGAAATAAGAGAAGGGAACGACGAAAGGCACGGGATAAAAACTCTCTTTGGGTATTTCACCGTCTGTTTGCTCTTCCAGAAGGTTTATGAAATCAGGAATTGTTATTCTCCCCTTTTTCCTCTCTGACTCATCTATTCTTCCTTCAAAAGCGATAGGTTGTGCGTTCACACCCTTTACAATATCCAGGTTCTCAGCCGCAAATCTTACCATGTCCCCCATCTGGTCGTCATTCA
Organism: Candidatus Methanophagales archaeon; assembly: GCA_023131215.1. Taxonomy (GTDB): domain Archaea; phylum Halobacteriota; class Syntropharchaeia; order Alkanophagales; family Methanospirareceae; genus JAGXOS01. The sequence goes on from JAGLZV010000068.1 coordinate 3,769, forward strand.
CACCTTTCATAAGCGTGGGAACAAGCACTACACTTTTTATTCCACCCCTTCTACAGCTCTCTATCGCCTTTAACTTCGTTTTTAATGCAGGTATCCCCCTTAATTTCTTATATGGCTCTTCGGTCACCCCATCGAACTGCAAATACACAGTATGCAAGCCTGCTTCTTTTAAACGATGGCAAAACTGTTCGCTCTTTGCCATCGCTATTCCATTTGTCGCTACTTGAATATGGGAAAAACCAATTTCTCGTGCCATTTTTACTATATCTACAAAACCTTCTCTTATCGTTGGTTCGCCGCCCGCAAACTGCACCGCCGGGCAAGGAGGCGTCTCACTCCTTAGTAGCATCATCATTTCCCTCAACTGTTCCATCGTTGGCTCATAGAGGTAACCTGTGACGGCGGCATTTGCAAAACA
>JAGLZV010000069.1 GCA_023131215.1 Candidatus Methanophagales archaeon
ATAATATCAACTATTAATTAGGACATCACCAAATTATATGCTTGGAAAAATAGGTATAATCATAACGGTTGTTGTATTTGTCTTAATCGCAATTATAATAATGGGAAATAGAATGATGAAATCAGAATTAGATAAAGACACTGAAAAACTTTTTGCCGCTTCGGAAAATAGTTCTGGTAAAGTTTACACTTCAAAGCAAATCAAAGACCTCCCTGTACCAGTTCAGAGGTATTTCAAGTATTCATTAAAGGAAAATCAGCCATACGTGAGTTATGTCAGATTGCAGCATGGTGGAGAATTTAGAGTAAGTAAAAATTGGGTATCTATTAAAGGAGAAGAATATTTTACAGTGCAAAAGCCAGGATTTGTCTGGTCAGGTAAAGTTCCGTTACTTTCGGCAAAAGATATCTATTTTGATGGCAAGGGAAATCTTAAAGTCAAATTATTATCTCTCATAAAAATTATTGATGTTAAGGGAAAAGAAACCGATCAAGGTGAACTTCTCAGATGGTTAGGAGAAGCCCCTCTGTTTCCTACAGCACTATTACCCGCAGAGAATCTAAGATGGGAACCAATAGATAACAATTCAGCAAAAGTGATTTTTACTGATAAAAACCTTACTGTTGATGGTATCTTCTATTTTAATGAAGAAGGACAAATTACTCAATTTAAAACAAAAAGATACAAAGATAAAACCTTGGAGAACTTTACAGGTCATTGTGGCGATTACAGAAGTGTTGATGGTATGAAAGTACCTTTCTACTTGGAGGCTACTTGGAATCTTGAATCTGGCGATTTTAGTTACACAAAATTTAGAGTAAAAAAGATTGAATATAACAATCCTTCAAAAATGCAAAACATTATATGAAATCGTGAACTATGGGCGACTATTGGAAAATTTTTTAATTTTTAAATATCCGTGCGATACACATAAGTGAGAAGATGCAAAGAAAATGAGCAATAGAATTAAAAATAAAAAAAGACATTGTCACCCAGACCGTCATATGTCGAATTTCTCGTTCAAGATAATATCTCTGATGCATGACAATCCACTTCTCCCGATTTTTAGAAATTCATACAGGCTCTTAAAAGCAGCCGGACTAAAGCCGGGTCAAAAAGTAGTGGAGGTTGGATGTGGTCCGGGATTCTTTACAATTCCTGCGGCAAGAATAGTGGGAGAAGAAGGCTTTGTTTATGCTGTTGATGTACATCCACTTGCAATAGAAAGAGTTAAAGAGAAAATCGAGAAAGAGGGAATAAAAAATGTCGGGCCTATTCTTGCAAATGCATCTGATACCGGGCTACCAGACCGAAGTATTGACATTGCCTTTATTTTTGGGCTTCGTTACATCGCCGGCGGACTGGAAAATGTTATAGCTGAGATACATCGTATTTTAAAACCCGGAGGTGTACTTTCATTTGAAAAAACGAAGGGGTCAGAGAAGAAATTAATTGAGGAGGTAGAGAGGGGAGGATTTATTTATTCGGGGAGAGAGGCGAGGATTTTCTTATTTACAAAGGAAACGATAGTGAAAATGGTTGAACGGAAATGAAACCAAAAATCTGGGACTTTCAAGTAAAGAAAAACATTAAATGGTACCTATTGCGCCTGCTGAGAAGAAGCGCTATGAAGAAAGAAACCCTCATAAATAAGATTGCAGACTTATATCTGGGTTACTGGCGGCTAAATGATAAACTAATAGAAACCAGTTTAAGCGAATTGGAAGACAATGGTCTGATAAAAATTGATAATCTCAGCTATAAAATAACCGAACGCGGTTTGGAGGTATTAAATAAAAAAGAGAAAGCGCTCGAAGAATATGACGCAAAACATTTTTCTAAAGAAGGGTGTGCAAAACATTCTTTATGGGCAAACGTTGGGCTATCAGCACTGGAATTTGTTATCGGGTTCATTTCTGGCAGTATTGGGCTGATTGCGGATGCTGTTCATACCGCAGTTGATATACTCGCTTCAGCGGTTACATGGATCGGCATAAGGATTGATAAGGAGACACAAGCTGCCTTTTTGGGTGGGATAATCCTGTGCGGTATTGGTTTCTTCATCGGTTTTGGATCGCTAAGGAATGTTTTTAGAGGCGTGGAGATAAGTTTCCAGTTGGTTGCATTGATTACTATAACGCTTAATATAGCGGTCAATGGATTCTTTTCGTTTTATAAATTCTATGTTGGAGGAAGGACAAGAAGCATCTCGTTGGTGGCGGATGCATACCATACCAAGACAGATATATGGTCCTCGGTTGCCGTTTTCGTGGGTCTTCTGGGTGCAACCTTTGGATTTTTTACGTTAGATTCAATTGCTGGGGCAGTAGTCTCTATTTTCATATTCTTTGGAGGTTATGAACTCATTTATGAATCGAGAAAGCTCAAGCGAGGAGAAGATCCAAAATTAGAAAAATTCTCCAGATTTATTAAGATAAATGTTGAGAAGCTAACGTATAATGGAGTTTGGGTAAGTCTTTGGCTTTTGAACTTGCAGGAGATGACCAAAGAAGAGCATCTCAATTGTCTTAAAAGAGGATTGGGAAGAAAATTTCCAGTGATGTTGGAGGAGGATGATTAT
>JAGLZV010000007.1 GCA_023131215.1 Candidatus Methanophagales archaeon
AAAAATTGGGCTTGCAAACAGAAGAGGATTGTAATGTTCTTAGAGAAAAGCTTAAAGAAGAGGTAAGCAAGAGGAGGGAATACAAACCCACAATAAAAGATTGGCCTGAGGAAGAAAGGCCGAGAGAGATGTTAATGAAGCAGGGTGCAGAAAATCTCTCTCCAGCTAAACTTTTAGCGATTATTTTACGAACTGGAGATGGTGTTAAACGGATAAGCGCAGAGGATTTAGCAAGAAATTTGATGCACTGTTTTGGTAATTTCAGGAACTTAGATTCCGCGAGCTTCTCGGAGTTATGCTCGGTTGAAGGAATTGGTATGGCGAAAGCAGCGCAGATAAAAGCAGCTTTGGAAATAGGCAAACGCTTTTTGCGCGAGAAGACCAAAATAGGAAGGAAAATCAGATCGGTTGATGATGTAATCAATTATTACAAACCCTATCTAAGAGATTTAAAGAAAGAGGTTTTCAAAATCATGCTGTTGGACGGAAGAAATAAAATAGTTAATGACGTAACAATTTCAGAAGGAAGCTTGACGGCAAGTGTAGTACATCCACGAGAAGTGATAAAAGAGGCGATAAAGGAATCTGCTGCTGCGGTAATCTTCGTGCATAATCATCCGAGTGGTGAGCCGAAGCCGAGTGAGGAGGATATTGAAATAACGAATCGGTTGGTTCAAGCGTGTGATTTGGTGGGTATAAGAGTATTGGACCATATTATTATAGGTGGTGATGGTTATATGAGTTTTGTGGACGCAGGGTTGATGAAGGAGGAGTGAAAAATGTTCAAAGAAGGAATGGTCATCGAAGGACCTTTCTGGCCTGAACCTGTGGAAGTAAAGAAAGTTGACGAATTTGGAGACCGTGTTCACATCATAGGAGCAACTATTTACTCCAACACACATATCGACCAGTTAATTCCAAAGGATGAACTGGAAAAACTAAAAGCAAAGGAGTTCATTTTGGATTTCTCTGCGCCGGGCAGTGAGACGTTCTTATCTATCGAAGCAGAGCGTTACAAATTTGCATCCCTTTTTGACCCTCTTTTAGCAATGAACACCTCAAAGATAGACCCTCTACCCTTCCAGATAGAAGCAGTGTATGGTTATATTTTAAAACTTCCGAGGATAAGATTTCTCATCGCAGATGACCCTGGTGCAGGCAAAACTATCATGGCTGGGCTGATTATCAAAGAATTGAAATTGCGGGGTGTTGTAAATCGGATTTTAATAGTTGTTCCCGGGCATCTTAAAGACCAATGGAGAAGGGAATTAAAGGAGAAGTTTCAAGAGCCTTTCACAGTGATTGACAGAGGTTTATTAAATGCACACTATGCAGAGAATGTATGGCGAAGAGAGAATCAGGTCATTACATCCATTGACTTTGCAAAGGGAGAGGAAATTTTACCGGCACTTGGAAGTGTTGACTGGGATTTGGTTATCGTTGATGAAGCGCACAAAATGGCAGCTTACAGGTATGGGGATAAGTTATCAAGGACAGAACGATACAAGTTAGGAGAAGTGCTATCCAGGACCACGGATCATCTGCTCTTTCTCACTGCAACACCGCACAAGGGAGACCCGGAAAACTTCAGATTATTTCTTGACCTTTTAGTTCGTGGATTCTTCGCCACACAGAAATTAATTGATGAATCCTTGGAGAACAAGGACAATCCGCTCTTTATAAGAAGACTGAAGGAGGATTTAAAAGATTTTGAAGGGAAGCCTATTTTCACTAATCGCTACCCTGAGACGATTAAGTTCAGGTTATCAGACAAGGAGCAAGTATTATACAATGAACTCTCAAGATATGTGATTTCACAATACAACATAGCTTTGCAGAGGGATAAAAGGAGAAACGTTGCATTTGCATTGCTTATCCTCCAAAGAAGGATGGCATCAAGCACCTATGCTCTCCGCAGATCGCTTGAGAGAAGGAAAGAGAGGCTTGAAGGTTTGTTGAAGGGAGAGGAACTTGTAAAAGAAATGCCCATAACAGCTATTGACCTCGAAGAAGTGGAAGATTATGAGGAGGAGAAACGCTGGGAACAAGAAAAGAGATGGGAGACATTGAGCATTGCTGAGAGTAGGGTGGAGTTAGAAAAGGAGATTAGCACCCTTAAAGACCTGATAGAAAAAGCAAGAGAGATTCTCAGAGAGGAATGCGAGGTTAAACTCTCAGAACTAAAGAAGGTTATGGAATCCCTCGGTAATGAGAAGATTTTAATTTTTACCGAATCCCGCGATACACTGGAGTATTTAGTGGGAAAGATTAAGTCATGGGGATACTCTGTGAACTTTATTCATGGAGGTATGAGGTTAGAGGAGAGAGTAGAGGCTGAAAAGATATTTCAACACGAAACACTGGTTATGGTTGCAACAGAAGCTGCTGGTGAGGGAATAAACCTCCAGTTCTGTCATCTCATGATTAATTACGACATTCCCTGGAATCCTAATCGGCTTGAGCAAAGAATGGGGAGAGTTCATAGATATGGACAGCAGAAAGACGTTTATGTTTTTAATCTTGTAGCGGATAGCACAAGAGAAGGAAAAGTTCTGGCTAAACTGTTTGATAAACTTGAAGAGATTAGAAAAGCGGTAGGAAGTGATGAGGTGTTTGATGTTATTGGCGATACATTTTACGGAAAAAACCTCTATCAACTCGTTTTAGATGCGGTTGCGAATGCGAGAAGCATGGATGAGATAATAAAAGAACTCGATATCAAGGTGGATGAAAAGTACATTAAAGAGATTAAAGAGGCGTTAGGAGAAAGCCTTGCAACTCGGCACATTGACTATACCAGAATAAAAGAGATGGCTGACAAGGCGAAAGAATACAGGCTGATTCCTGAATACGTTGAGGAGTTCTTTAAAAGAGCGTTTCAAAAGGTAGGTGGTAAGTTCAGGATTCGTAAGGATGGATTTATGGTGATAGGTTCTATTCCATACGAGATAAGAAAAATAGCAGAGGAGGTTGATTTTAAAAATAGATACAGTTCTATTTTGAGGCAATATCCAAAGGCGACTTTTGATAAAGAGATTGCTTTCAAAAATCCTGATGCAGAGTTCATATCCTTCGGGCATCCCTTATTTGAAGCTTTACTTGAATGGGTGAAGAGAAATTACTTTGCTAAATTGCAGAGAGGAGCGGTGTTTAAAGACCCTTCTGGTAGATACAACGGCGTTTTGTGGTTCTTTGAGGGTGAAGTAAAAGATGGAAAAGGAGAAGTTGCAGGTAAGAGACTGATGGCAATTTATGACGAAGGAAAAGAGCTGAACGAGGTTAATCCTGCGATTTTGTGGGATTTTGTCCATTTGGACAATAACGAATCAATAAAGGTGGACATAAGCAGAGAAAAAGCCCGGGAATATGCCATAGGCACTGTTGAGAATTACAAGCACGAGGTAGTTGAAGAAAGGAAGAGGCAAGCGGAAATAAAGAGGAAATACGGAGTTAAATCACTGGAATTTTTAATTGGTGAACTGGATGCCGAACTTGCAGAACTTTATGAGAGACAAGCAGAAGGTGAAAAAGTGGAACTTGCGATAAGGAACAAAGAAGAGCGAAAGAGGCAATATGAAGAATCTTTAAAAACGTTGCAGAAGGAAATAGAGCAGGAAGTGAGTTTAGCTATATCCATGCCGAAGTTCTTAGGTGCGGTCCTTGTAAAGCCCGAATTTTCGGAAAAAGTATGTTCTAAAGAGATGAAAGAGATAGGCAGGGAGTTTGTAAAAAGGTATGAAAGAGAACATGGGAGAGAGCCTGCAGATGTGCCTGATGGCTATGGGTATGATTTAATATCAAGAGGAAAGGATGAAGTCAGGTATATTGAAATAAAGGGATTTTCTGTAGAAGGTGATGCTGACATTACACCAAATGAATGGTTTAAGGCAAAAAGGTTTAAGGAACAGTACTGGCTTTATGTGGTTGCTAATGCTGCTACGAGTCCCACGCTTTATATAATCAATAATCCTGCTGATAATCTAAGTGTAGAGGAGAAGATTGAAGTGGTTCGTTTTTTGGTGCCGGTAGAGGAATGGAAAGGTAAGGGAGTGAAGACAAGTGGACATTGAAAAGCTAATCCAAAAAGGAGAATCGGAAAATACAGAATTTAAACAAAACTTTAATAGAGAAACCATAGAGACAGCGGCTGCTTTTACCAACACAAAAGGTGGAATAATACTCATCGGGGTGTCAGATAATGTTAATAAGGATGTTTTAAAACGAAGAGGCAAAGGTAGAAACGTTTACTATGAATTGGCTCAATTGGGTCAAAATCAGGTCAAAATCGGGTCAATTGAGAAATAGCGTGGCATCAAAAAGGGACAAATATTGCAAACAGAGGATTGGATAATGAAAGAGAATAAACGTTTCATAGAACAAAGCTTCCCGGTAAAAGAGGTAAGCATTGAATCCGCAAGAGAGAAGAACATAAGACACGGGCATATCTCCACGCTTCATATCTGGTGGGCTCGCAGACCTTTAGCATCCTCTCGTGCTACTGCTTATGCTGCTTTAATCCCCGCACCTGAAAATGATGTAGAATGGGACAAGAAAAGACAATTTATAACAGACCTCTCAAAATGGGAAAATTCTTTAAATCCAGTGCTTATTGAAAAGGCGAGGAAAGACATTTTAGAGGCAAACGGTGGCAAACCGCTAAAAGTTTTAGACCCATTTGCAGGCGGTGGTGCTATCCCTTTAGAAGCGTCAAGGCTTGGATGTGAAACATACGCTGGCGAATATAATCCCGTTGCGGTTTTGATTCTAAAAGCAACCCTTGAGTATCCACAGAAGTATGGAAAAGTATCAAAAGCCAATGAAAAATGGGAAGAGCTTGAACGTGAGAACAGGTCAAAAAATCCTTTGCTTGAAGATGTGAAAGAATGGGGAAATTGGATTTTAGAGGAGGCAAAGAAGGAAATAGGAAGGTTTTATCCTGAAGAAAAAGATGGCTCTATCCCGGTAGGCTACATCTGGGCAAGAACTATTCCCTGTCAGAATCCATCCTGCAATGCAGAAATTCCTTTAATGAGGCAGTTCTGGCTTGCAAAGAAAGAGAATAAGAAAGTGGCGTTAAAGCCTTTTGTCAGTAACGGAAAGGTTGAGTTTGAGATTGTTGAAAATCCTGATTTTGATCCTGCAAAAGGGACTGTAAAGGGTGCTGTTGCAAGATGTCTGGTTTGTGGTTCAACTGTTGATGCAAACACCACAAGAAAACTATTTCAGGAAGGAAAAGCTGGACAAAGGATGATTGCTGTTGTTCTGCATCATCCGAAAAAGAGAGGAAAGACTTACAGGATTGCCACTGAGAGAGATTTGGAAGTTTTTTACGAAGCGGAAAAATATCTTGCGGAGAAAAGAGCGAAGTTGATGGAAGAATGGGGAATTGACCCTGTTCCTGATGAACCCTTGCCAACTCCAGCCAGTGGGCTATATGGAGAGGATACAGAATTATATTTCAACTTTTTGTTTGTAGTTTTGTATGGTGTAAAAAGGTGGGGAGACCTTTTTAATAGCAGACAAAAGTTGGCACTTATTTGTTTTGCAGAAAAAATAAAGGATACGTATGATAATACGTTAGCACTGGGATATAAAGAGGACTACGCGAAGGTTGTGGTTAC
>JAGLZV010000070.1 GCA_023131215.1 Candidatus Methanophagales archaeon
GGTGTATCAAACTTCGTCAGACGGTGTGTCTCACTACTTCTGGACGGACCAGGAGTGGGTGTTCTATATTATACCACACAACTTCACGCAAGACGAGGTTGCCGAGGTTATTGATGCGATTCCCGGTGAAGTAACCCGCAAAGGAAGCTATTCAAATAATCTCGTCGAACAATCTCAACCCAAATCCGACAAATCTTTCAAAGTGCGTTCTGTTCTTTTCACGTATATCTCTTTAAGAATTGCTTTTTTTTCTTCATTACTTAGGTCAATAGTTCCTCTAATCTTTTTAAGCACTTCAATTCCTTTTCCACTTCCAATCAGTCTTTCAATCAAATCGCTGAGCGACTCATCCCCTTTCAGTACGCGAAGTTTCTCATATACATCATCCCGTATCGTTATCGTTTTTACCATGTTTACGTTTATTACTTCGAATAGATTAAAAAAGTTTCACTACTAAAAAGATTTTATTCGCCACACCAAAAAGAATTAGACTACGGTGGGGGAAACACCAGATAGAAAAATTATTCCTCAAGCACGAACTCGAAAGTAAGAATCATTATCGCTGTTATCAGGAAGAGAAAAGCGATTAGCAGTTTCAATGCCAGCATCACTTCTGGCATCACTTCATCTATACCAGAACCTCCGATAATTTCCTTCGTTGCCACAACCGATGGTAAAAGCACCGGCATACAAACGGGGATAAGAAGAAAAGAAAGAAGTAAGGTTTTACCTTCTGAGAACATTACGAGCCCGGAAACAAAGGAACCTGCAAACGAGAGCCCTACCGCACCTAAGAGGCATACGAGCAAGAGAGCCGGGAATCTTCCGCTCAAATCGAGGTTTAAAAAGATGATGGAAAAAGGAATTAACACGCATTCCACGAGAAAAAGCAGCACGATTCCATAAATGATTTTCCCGAAGAGGATTGCGAGTGGAGAGCAAGGTAGCGTTTTCAACCCGCCAAGCGTTCCACTGTCCGCTTCGCGCGTAAAAGAAGTGGTAAATGCGAGGATACTTGCGAAGAAAATGATTATCCAGAGCGCAGCGGCTGCTACTTCAGGTTCTGAGCCTACAGAACCAACGCTCCATGCAAAGCTGCAAATCAGAATGGAGCCTACTGAAAAAGAAAGTATTGATAGAACCTCATAAGACCGCCGGAACTCAGTCCGCAGGTCTTTCTCCGCTATCCTGAAAGCTGCTTGCAAAAATAGGGAAATGGGGAATAGCCAAATAGGGAATAGGGAGCGGTTACCTTTGCCTTTGCCCTTTTGCCGGTTGTCTACGTTCATTGTTACCTTTCTAAAATGATTGTTCTCCGACTATTTTACCTTTATCGAGCGAGATTCTCTTGTCGCAAATTTTCTTCGACCACTCCAAAGAATGAGACGATATTAATAACGTCTTCTCTTTTCCTTTCTGGCTTTTGAAGTAGTTTACGAGCACATCACATGTTTTCGTATCCAGTCCTGCAAAAGGTTCATCAAGCAAGATCAAATCTGGGTTATGGATTAACGCCCTCACGATGTCTGCCCTTTTTCTTAATCCATGCGACAGTTGCTTCACCGGGACATTATACCAACGTTTCAACCCCAAAAACTCAATTATATCGAGAAAGTCCTCTTCTTCTACGGAGAAGAGCTTCGCATAGAATAGTAAATTCTCCCTGACGCTCAGCTCGTCATAAAGGAAACTTTCATGGGTTACTAATCCAATTCTTCTTCTTGTTTCGCCACCATTCTTAAAAGCATCTTTGTCAAATATTTTCACCGTTCCCGAAGATGGCGAGATATGCGTGGCGATTATTTTCAGCAGCGTTGTCTTTCCCGCTCCATTGGGGCCTGAAAAAGCCAAAAATCCGCCTTCTTCTATTTTCAATGACACGGATTTTAAAGCCTGTAAGTAACCATATCTCTTCGACAATTCGATGATTTCCACTGCTATTTTGTTATTATACATCTTTGCCTACCGTTCAGGCTTATTAATAAATTTTAAAAGGGAAAGTAATTTATATCCTTTTGATAATTAAGACAAATGTAACGAGGGGAAAAGAAAAAGATGAAGCGAGATATTCTTCTTTGCATCGCCGTAGCAGTGAGCGTAGTCGCTTCTTACGCGGCTTTCATTGCTGTCCATGCAGAGAGGGACGACATTTACTTTTTATATGTGCATGCACCCACAGCCTGGATTTGCTACCTTGCCTTTTCGATTTCCCTCATTGCCAGTATCGCCTTTTTGACTAAAAGAAAGCATGCATACGATAGGACGGCAGAGGTATCGGCTACTTTAGGCTTGGTTTATGGTGCAATAGCCTTGATTTCTGGGTCGATTTGGGCGAAAGCAGCCTGGGGAAGCTACTGGAACTGGGACCCGCGGGAAACAACCACGCTCATACTCTGGATTGCATACATGGGCTATATTTCTATAAAACACTCCATCGGAGAGGTTGAGAAAAGAGCGATAATAGGTGCGGTGTACAATATTCTGGCTTTTTCTACCATACCACTGAGTTATTTATCAGTAACGCTGTTGTTATCGCTTCATCCTCAAACATCTCAAATTTCTAAGTCTCTGCCGGTACACGTAGCTTTGTATCTAAACGTCATAGCAGCTTCCCTCTTCTTCGTTTATCTTCTGATAACTGCGTTCACTGTCCGGTCTTTGGAAGACCGTGTAAATGCATTAATTTACGAAAAAGGAGGTGTTTAAAAGGAGATGTATGAAGTATTCCTCGTTTCTGTCATTTACTGGACGACCCTTTTAGTAGTCTTTGTATGGCTTAACAGACGACTATCAGCACTTAGAGAGAAAATAGCGGATTTGGAAGCAAAGGAAGAAGGAGGTGAGGAGGGACATGAAAGTTAGAGCAGTTCATATTATCGTTGCTGTTTTAGTAGTTCTAAGCGCAATTCTCGCATACGATGCGTTTACATCTTACATTAACCCGTATTTAACAGTTTCGCAAGTCACTGAGAGCGGTAAATATATCAACAAAGAGATTCAGATTTTAGCCACTGTTGCCAATGGGTCCACAAGTTGGAGAGAGGATGGTTCCTTACTTTTCGACCTCACTGACGGACAAACTACAATCGCAGTGACATATTCAGGAATCCAACCACAAGGCTTTAAAGAGGGGCAAAAAATAGTTGCCATAGGAAAGCTTACTTCCGCCTACCATCTGAATGCGACGCAACTACTGGTTAAATGCCCATCCAAGTATGAATAAAATAGCCCAATAAGGAGTAATAAATTCCAAATCACAAACACCAAATCCCAAACAAATTCAAATATCTAAACTCAAAATTCAAAACAAACCTTTCTTTGAAAAAGAAAGCATTACCAAAGAAACTTTTCTTTTTGCGTAGCAAAATAGCGCAAGCATTTTTAGTAAAGGTTTTTGCGAAGCAAAAAAGTTTGTTTTTGTCATTGGGATTTTGGTAATTTGGGATTGTTTAGGATTTAGGGTTTCGAATTTAGGATTTATATTTTGGTATATTTGCTTCATGTATCGTGGGCACACAAAATAGAGTGTCTTTTTATAAGAGGGTTCTATAATATGAAATGGAAATGAAAGAGAGGCAGTTTCAAGAGGAAATGCAGTACTTCAATCGCAAGTTATCTGAGGTTATTGAGCAAAAGATGCAGAGATGCTCAAATAAAATTTTATACGATGCACTGAACTATATACGAGATACGGGAGGGAAGAGACTTCGCCCCATTATCTGCCTTCTATCCGCGGAGGCAGTTGGCGGCTCACGAGACAAGGCTTTATCCACTGCTGTAGCTATTGAACTCCTCCATAACGCTTCTCTGGTTCATGATGATATTATAGATGAGAATTACATACGCAGGAGGAATCCTTCCAATCCCGCAAGATATGGCGAAAAAAGGGCGATAGTCATAGGTGATTTTTTGTTTGGGCTTTCCTGTGAGATGCTGGCGAGGTGCGGAGTTCCGGAAGTAGTGGGACTGGTTTCGAGTGCTGTTTCCGATATCGCTATGGGGCAGTACCTGGAGTTCACGTTGCGGGTAAGGAATTTACAAGAGGTAACAGAGCAATCTTATCTCGAGGTAGCGGCGCTGAAAACCGCTTCTACATTTATGGCAAGCACAGAAGCAGGTGCCATGCTTGGTGGCGGAAGCGAAGCAGAAATCGAGAATCTTTGCAATTATGGTAAAAATTTGGGTATTGCATTCCAGATTCAGGATGACGTTTTGGATATCTGCGGTGACCCTGCGAAGACGGGAAAGCCAGTGGGGTTGGATATTAAAAATGGTGAAAGGACCATTCTTGTCATTCATGCGTTAAATCATTCAAATCCTTCAGAGAAGGAATATATATTAGAGGTTCTGTCAAGGAAAAGAGATATCAGCAGTTCTGATATTGACAGGGTCAGGAAAATTTTCATAAATTCCGGTTCGATTAACTATGCAATCCGGCTATCTAACGAACTCGTAAGGGGTGCGAAAAATAGTATTGAAGAACTCGAAGACTCTGAAGCAAAGGAAAAACTTATGCTCATTGCTGATTTTGCTGCGGAGAGGATAGAAAATCAAGCTTTGGCTGAATTTTTATAACGATGAAAAATAGAAAATCATGAACCTAAAGGATTACATATTCCAATGATGAAGGAAAACACTGCTAACTACAAAACTAAAGTTATTTTTTCGAGAATATGCGTTCTTGAATATCTTTTCCGAGTTTCCCGATAGCATCAGCTCGGCACTGTCGGCAGTGTGTCATCTGCATCAGATACTCACTGCATTTCTCTTGCATCTCCTTCTTCTCATGCGGTGTTGGAGGTGCGATGTGAGCGAACTTGAATTGTGGGATGAGAGGCATGATATTTTGCATATAAACACCCATCTCTCCTATTTTCTTCGATATGTCAACGATGTGCTTATCATTCACCGTGGGAATAAGAACAGTGTTCACCTTCACCAGAATCTTCCGCTTCACCGCCTCTCGAATTCCTTCCAACTGTTTTCTCAGCAGTACTTCCGCACCCTCTTCTCCCCTGTATATTTTACCGTGATAATTGACAAACGAATAGATGTTCTTACCAATAGCGGGGTCAACAGCATTCAGCGTAACGGTCAAGGTTCCGATTCCCAGCTCTTCGAGGTCATCAATTCGGTCGGGCAGTAGCAAACCGTTCGTGCTCATGCATCTCAACAGGTATGGAAACTCATCCTTCACCAGTCTGAA
>JAGLZV010000071.1 GCA_023131215.1 Candidatus Methanophagales archaeon
GATGCCGAATTGACCTCCTGCCGGAAGTCTCGCCATCCCTCCCTCTGACCCGAAAAGAAAAGGTTTTCAAATGAAATTCTACCTTTAATTGCATCTACCTCATCAGCAACTGTTGAATCACTTGTAATTAAAGCCTTGACCCCGGCATCTAAAATTCTATATTCTATATCTGCTCTTCTGAGCATTATTGTACCAGGAACAACAACGCCGCCTATTGCCCAGATACCGATGCTTACAGCATAAACATCCGTTCCCCTCGGAAGTATCACCAAAACCCGATCACCTTTCTGGATGCCTGAATCTCTCAAGACATTTCCAAATCTCATGGCATTGTCCCATACCTCCCAGTATGCTGCTCTCTCAACCTCCCCGTCTGGATGCTCAGTAATCGCCATCAACTTTGTTCTATCCTTTGCCCATCTTCTGATAACATCAACAAAATTGTAGTCTTCAGGAATATCCCATTTGAACTTCTTTCTTTCCTCTTCGTAATCGAATGCCGCTATTTCTTTTCCCATTTCATCATCTCCTTATATTTCATTAGCGTGCACGCTTATCCGAAGGCTGGTTTGACGCCTCCCGCTTCAGCGTGAAGCCGTCACCATCAGGAGCGGGGAGCAGTCCTTAAGGCTTGATCCAGATCTGCTATTATGTCTTCTGGCTCCTCTATACCAACAGAGAGTCGCACCAAATCATCGGTTATTCCCATCTTCGTCCTGACCTCTCTGAGTATATTCGCGTGGGTCATAGATGTGGGATGTTGAATTAAGGTATCAACGGAACCGAGGCTAACTGCTAAAGCACACAGTTCAACGCGGTTCATGAGTTCGCGTCCCGCCTCTATTCCGCCTTTAATTCCAAAAGAGATCATGCCACCAAAACCGCTCATCTGCTTTTTTGCAATTTCATGTTGTGGATGGCTTGGCAATCCTGGATATCTGACCCACTCAATTTCGGGATGTGCCTCTAAGAATTCGGCCACTTTCATGGCATTGCTGGCGTGCTTTTCCATTCTTAGATGTAGCGTCTTCAATCCTCTAATACACAGCCATGCTTCATGCGGACCCATTGTTGCTCCAGTATTATTAACGATAGGCGTCATGCTTTTGACAAATTCTTTTCTTCCGACAACGACACCTCCTAAAAGATCAGCGTGACCACCTATGTATTTTGTACAGCTATGAACAACAACGTCCCCGCCCAATTTTAACGGTCTCTGAAAACGAGGAGTTGCAAAGGTGTTGTCAACGACAGAAAGAGCACCGATCTTCACGGCCATTTTTGATATCTCTGCAATATCACAGACGGTCATGGTGGGGTTTGCTGGCGTCTCTAAGAAGACCATTTTTGTATTTTTTCTCAAGTTGTCCTTCACTTTTTCGAGATCAGAGGTATCGACAAAACTGACCTCGATGCCGAACTTGGTTAGAATTGAAGAGAACAATCCATAAGTAGAGCCGTAGACCACGTCGGTTGATAACAGGTGGTCTCCCTTTTCTAATTGAGAAAGAGCAACCGCGGTTATGGCAGCCATGCCAGAGGAGAAGGTTTGACCAGTCTCGCCGCCTTCGAGAGCAGCAATTTTCTCAACTAAAACTGCATGTGTGGGCGTGTTCGGCACCATACGCATGTACGTATATCCTTCTTCTTTGCCGGCAAACCGTGCCGCACCTTGCTCCGCACTATCAAATACAAAGGTGGATGTCTGATATATCGGCGTTGTATGCGCCCCGTACAAGGGATCTGGCTTTTCTCCAGCATGAACACATTGAGTGCCAAACTTCATCTCCTTTTTCATCGCCCCGACCTCATTCTAAATTTATATTCATCTAAAGGTTAGAAAGTAATAAAGATGAAAAAGATATCGGATGGTTTGAGATGAGACTTGAGACTTATTTTAGTGCTGATGAAGATGAATTTTATGAATGGATAGAAGAATACAATTATGATTGGTGAAAAATGTTTGATGAATATTGGGAAGCAGTCGGAGAGCAATGGGACAATATTCTCATGATATACAAAAGATTCGAAGATAAAAAGCCCGTTATGCTATTAGATATCCAGGAACAGAAGATATACGTTTATCCGTATAACGATTTTAAGTCAGATTTAAGCAAAAGGTCTCAAATTCAATTAGAAGAACAATACGAGAAGGCTATTTTAAATAACAAGATGGTTGTTTTTGTAAGAGATAATGAAAAGAGAAAACTTGTATCATATTCTGTGGAATATTGAGCTATTATTATGCCATATACACCTTTTCATGAAAAGTTCCCGGAAATAGCAAAAAAAGAAACGAAATCGTGGCTGTAATTGCATATGGATGGGAAAAATCCAAATTTTACGCAGCCTTTCCTTTCGATTTGTGCGATGGCTGGTTACAAAAAATTAAAAAGATATAAA
>JAGLZV010000072.1 GCA_023131215.1 Candidatus Methanophagales archaeon
TAACTGAAGTACTTGAATGCATGGGGCTGAAACTGGATATGCTCACCTTATACAACATTTATCTCGGCCAAGGATGCGATCCTAATGTTAAGCGGGAGAGGTTGATGGAGCGATGGGTTACTTAACCGAACACGCATGGAACAAAGTAATATTTTTTCATGGAAAAAATCGAAAAGCTTTTATACCCTCATGCTCCGTCTTAGATAGGGGATAGGGAAACCAAGAAAATAAAACCGAAAGAGATGATAAAAATGCCAAGCAAAAATAATCGAAATGGTTTGATGGATTGTTTGATGAATAGAAGCGTTGTTGTGAGCGTTTTGGTTGCGGTTTTCGTGCTGGTGAGCTTAGCAAGTCCAGCAATAGCCCAGGCATCCTCTGATGCGGTGCTAATACTGCATTTCGATGAGGGTTCTGGAACTATTGCAAAAGACGAATCTGGTCATGGAAATGATGGGACGATTTATGGTGCTACGTGGACAACGGGCATTTCTGGGAAGGCATTAGAGTTTGATGGTATGAATGATTACATTGAAATTCCTGACTCAAATTCGATTGAACCTCAACGATTGAGTATCTCTGTGTGGATAAAGCCAAATATTGACCAAGATACTATTGATTATGCCCTTCCTATTTTATCGAAAACAAACAGCGATAGATGGTATGTTGCAGATGGTTATGATCTTACATATAGTAGTAGTGGGATTGGTATTGGACTTGCCAAACATAGCGCTTGGAGAAAAGGTTTCGGGGTAGAGAAAAATTTACCTGCACATTCTTGGTCTCATATTGTAGCAACATATGATGAACAAACAATGAGATTATACCTTGATGGACAATTAATTGGTTCTAAATCAGAATCCTTCCCTATTCACTACGGTTCTGAAAATTTATGGATAGGAAAATTCTACCAGAAAGGTAAAGATAACAAGAAAGGTAATTACTTCTTTAATGGCGCTATCGATGAAGTTGCTATTTATTCAAAAGCACTAACAGCAGAAGAGATTAAAGCCCATTATCTTGCTAAAAGAGCCGGCTCTCCAACCACTGCTTTATCCTTAACAAAGACCGCCTCTCCATACTCAATAAAACAAGACCAGAAAACAACGGTAAAAATAACCGTAGAGAATACTGGAACCACAACGATAAAGGATATAGAAGTTGTGGACACGCCACCGGCGGATTTCGAGTTCGTGAGTGGTGATACTTCTGCTAAATACGGTATCCTGAAGCCCCGGGAATCGAGAACTTTTCAATATACACTACGATCAGGGGATACGGGTAAATTCGATTTGGGTCAAGCAACTGCAACTTATGCAGACGAAGAAGGAAATTATCACACCGTGAAATCAAACTCGCCGCTGGTGGAAGTCATGTCGCCTCTTGAAAAGCCTGAAATACCGACAGGTGAAGAAGGGGAAAAGAAGGGAATACCTGGATTTGGAGCGGCATTTGCAATTGCAGGATTATTAGCAGTTGCATATTTGATTAGAAGGAGAAAGGTGAAATAAAAAGGGAAAATGAACACAAAAATTGTTGTATTTGGTTTGGTCATCGCTGTGGTGCTTAGCGTGGGTATGGTTTCCGCCTTGTCAAATTCAGGCGGTGGAGATTGGAGTTATTATAAAGAGATTACGATAAAGGAAAACGCTGGAAATGCTTTGAGCGACTATCAGGTTTTGGTGGAATTGAATCCATCCAATTTTCCTGATAAAGCGAAGTCCGATGGCTCTGACTTGAGGTTTGCAGAAGATGGAAAAGAGCTCAGCTATTGGATTGAGGATTATGACGCAGGCGCGAAGACTGCGAAGATTTGGGTGAAGGTTCCGAGCATTCCTGCGAATAGGGAAACGAAGATTAAGATGTATTATGGAAATGAAAAGGCAGGTAGTGTGAGTGATGGGGATGCTACTTTCGAGTTTTTTGATGATTTTGAGAGCGGCGTATATCTCAATAGATGGACTGCTACTGTAGGAACATGGTCCGAGTCGGCAGGCACGATAAAACAAACACAGAATATAGGCCATAATGCATTATATGTCACTAACTTAGATATTTCAGATAATTTTATAATTGAGTCAAGAATCAAAACAAATTCGAATGAGCAGTTTGGCATAACTGGAAGATTTACAGATCTAAACAATTATTGGGCTCTTGTAGCACACGGGAGTTATGATTCCATACGCTCCTATGTGTTCGATAATGGGAAAGAAGTTGCTCATCAGGATACTTTACATCCTATAGGTGATAATACTTGGTATATTTTGAGAGGTTCACTATATGGTCAAAATGCAAAATTAGAATTATTTGATTCAAATTGGAATCCTCTTGCATCAGTAACTATACTTTGCCCTTCTGTACACACAGGCACAAAAGTTGGGTTAAAAGCGTTCCAAAGAGCAGAATGGGATTGGTTCAGAGTCCGCAAATACACCTCCCTCGAACCAACCGTTACCCTTTCCCGAGAATTCCCAACCAAAAAAATCCCATCTCTAGCACTAACAAAATCAGCCTCTCCATCCACAATCCAGGAAGGGGAGACAACAACCATCTCAATCATAATTGAAAACACAGGTTCAGGAGATGCCAAAGCCGTAGAAGTGACAGATACAATCCCAACCGGCTTCAAGATAATAAGCGGCTCGAAATCCGCGAGTTTCGATGAGATAAAGCCGGGAGACTATCGAACCTTAGAATATACTCTGAAAGCAACAGGCTCCGGGAAGTTTACGTGCGACCCTGCAACTGCAACTTACAAGGATGCTGACGGCAATTCTTATTCCGCCGCGTCGAATTCGGTGAGCATACCGGTGGGCGGAGAAGTTCCAGTTGGTGCAGATTCTGATGGAGACGGCTGGAGCGATGAGAAAGAAAGAGAAATGGGAACGAATCCTTACAGCGTTGATTCAGATGGCGATGGTTTGAAAGACCCCGAGGATCCAAATCCTACGGTGCCCGAGGAAAAAAAGACGCCTGGGTTTGAAATTGTCTTTGCAATTGCTGGATTATTAGCGGTGGCATATCTTTTGAGAAGAAGGGGATGAAACAACAGGGGTGCCTCGGAATTCAGAAGCCACCTCACAATTCCAATGCCCCCTCATTTCAACTGCCTCAACTTCTCCCTCATATTCCTCCAGTGGCTTCCCTCCCAGTATATCCTGCCGCAGCACTCGCAAACCCAGAAATCCAACTTCCCGACCATGCTCGTCGGCACATAGTTCTTCTCTCTTAGTATATCCTCTTCTCCTTCTTCTACTTTCCTTATCTTTGCATTGCACTCGCTACACCTGAGCGGAACGGGTTCGAGGTTTATGTTTATGTTATGACGAAGCAACTCCTTCAATTGTTCCATCACCTCATCGGTTTTTATTTGAACGCATTGCACACCCTTTTTTCTCGCAGATGATGCAAGATTTTTGTCTCGAGTGAGCAATATTCGTGCTTCGTGCTCGGCAAAAGAGACAATGGCTTTGTCTTCGTCTTCATCTCCTTCTTTTACTTCCGCAGCATAAACGGTATCGTGTCCAAGGATACGGAGCCAGGTGCTTAACTTTCCTAACATTCTGTCGGTTACGAATCGCAAAGTCTCCTCTTTTTCCCCTTTCTTTTCCCTCATTGTCATTCTTAGCGAATAGGGAATAGCCAAATAGTTCTCGAAATTCACCACTTTTCCTTCTCTAATTTCTACTCCTTCAGCTCTTAGAAGTCTTATTTTCTTTTCTACTCCCAAGCTATATCCTCCAACATCACCGTTACTTCTCACGACACGATGACAGGGAATAATTATGGGGTATGGGTTTTTTGCAACTGCCTGAGCAACAGCACGAGCAGCACGAACTGAGCCTGTTATTTCTCTCGCTATCTCACCATAAGTTGTTACTTTACCCTTTGGTATTTGCTTTACCCGGTTCAATACGGCTTCTTGGAAATTCTTACTCATGTTATATTAAGAAAAGTTTTTTCTGAGGAAAGACACAGGAATAGCCCCATCATGGACGGCAGTAGCAACCAGAGCACCTTTTACTCCCATCTCCTCCATTTTACACACATCTTCGTAACCCCTGATGCCACCGCCGCATAGAATATCATGTTCCGAGACCACAACTGCACGAGCGAGGAAATCAAAGTCTATTCCGCTTTTCGTTCCTACCCTATTCAGTTCCAGCACGATTACATCCCTTATTGGATACTCATTCAACTCTTTTATTAACAACAAAGGGTCAATCTTCATTCTCTTATCACTTGTCAGCACTTTTTTATTGAAAAGGTCAACACTTACACTTATCTTGTTAAAAATATCGCTTTTAGATGCTTCGGCAATCAATTCCACAGATGCTGTTTCTGTTCCTAAAATGATGTTATCAGCTATCTCGGCTTCAACAACTTCTTTCAGATCTTCCAGCCTCTTTATACCATAGTCTACTGTTATTCTCGTCTTTCTGTTTTTATTCCTTATTCCCCTTATTACTCCTTTATTAGAACCAGTGCCCATAAGCCCGTTAAGGTCAGCGATATAAACTTCCTCAGGTTTTATCCCTTCCATGACCTGGACAGGGTCAGATGTGTTAACGATAGAACTGAAAAGATGGATTGGCTCGTATTTCTCACGTTCACCTTTCTTTGCATGCACTACCACACCATCAAGCAAATCCATCACAAAAATCAGTCTGAAGTTCATGTTTCCGTATCAATTTTTATATTTGTTTAGCTCCTTTTATAACCACACGATTTACACAGATTTTCACGAGAAACCTTTTCTTAGAAAGAAAAGCTTTACCAAAAGAACTTATTCGTTTTTTTCTTTCATTCTGTATCCTGCATCATGAATCTCGGCTTCATTTTCTTGTGTACATCTCGTGGAATCTCGTGGTTTTTACTTTAACTACACAAATACTGTTATTTTATTTATGACTTTTGCTTCTTATTTTTTATTCTTTGCAAAATAACCGAAACAAAGAAAGGACGAAAAGAATGCGGATAGAAAGAGCACGAGGCACAAGAGATTTCCTGCCTGGGGAGATGAAAAAGAGAAGGATAATGGAAGCCCGGATGCGTGACATAGCAGAGAAATGGGGCTATGATGAGATAAGGACGCCCACTTTTGAGCGCTCTGAACTCTTCACGGTTAAATCAGGCGAAGGAATCCTGAAGGAGATGTATGAATTCGAGGATAAAGGAGGTAGGCATTTAGCACTAAGACCTGAGCTTACTGCTCCTGTGATAAGAATGTACGTTAACGAACTGAAGATGGCGCCGAAACCAACGAGGGTTTATTATTACGGCAATTGCTTCAGGTATGAGGAGCCGCAAAGAGCTCGTTATCGAGAATTCTGGCACTTCGGCGCAGAGATAATAGGGTCAGACAGGCCGGAGGCACAGGCGGAAATAATCGCACTCGCTTTTTACTGCCTGAAATCGTTAGGCATAAAAGCAAAGCTTCACGTGGGTCATGTGGGGCTGATAAGAGAGAGATTACAAGCTGCACGGGTTGGGGAGGACAAGATAAACGGATTGATGAGGTTAATAGACAAAGGAGAAAGAGAAGAGGTAATCGAGTTTTTGAACGAGATAGGAGCAAAAAAGGAGTTGATTGATGATTTAATCTATTTGATAGATTTAAAAGGGAAAGATGCCTTAAAGGAAGCACGTGACCGCGAAATAATTGGTTCTGATAGTGATGCGTTAAAGGAATTGGAGATGCTGCTGGAACTCCTTGATTATTACGATGTTGTCTATACGTTAAACCTTGGAATAGCACGGGGTTTGGATTATTACACCGGAATGGTGTTTGAGATATACGAAGTTGGTGGCAGGTTAGGAGCACAGAATCAGATATGTGGTGGCGGCTCCTATCGGTTGGCTGCTTTGTTTGGTGGTGATGACACGCCTTCCACTGGTTTTGCTTTTGGCTTTGACCGATTAGCAGAGATATTCAGCATAGAGGAAAAGGAACTGAAGAGAAAGGGAGTAGTAGTAGTGCCGATAAGAGAGAGAAATGATACTGAGCGGGATGTGATAAAAGAAGCGATAAAAATAGTGTCTAATCTGAGAGAATTCTTTCCTACACACATAGACGTGATGAGCAGAAGTCTAAGCGCTCAGTTGTCTCATGCTAATGCCATTAATGCCTCGTTTGCAGTGTTCGTGGGTAAAACCGAAATAAAAGAAGGGAAATTGACGTTGAGAAATCTCGACACGGGGGAGCAAGAGAAAATGAGCGTAGAGGAATGCGTGGAAAGGATAAAGGCGTGTTTTGAGGATGAAAAATAATTTCTCGACAGAAAGAAAGAAAAAGTATTTGAGGATATTATCCATATTTCCTCCATTTGATTGGTATATTAACCTGAATACGAATCCCTGGGATGTGCCAGATAGACATCGTAAGGTTGCATTAATTGAGCACGCCGTATATGGATTGGTTGGATTTATGGCATCGTTTCTGCTAAGTCTTAAGCTTGCTATCCTGGTGTTCGTCATAGCTGCCTCTATTGGAACTCCTATTGAGGCATACCTTGGTATGAAAGGCAGGTGGATATGGAAATTTTTGAAAGGAAGGGAAAGAAAGGACATTTCTGTTTTGTTTCTGAGTATGCTAACAAATGTATTTATTTACTATATAATAGGTGCCTGCATTGCTAATAGTCTTCCATAACGACGAAGTCTTCAGGTTTAATATAAGAGAATCCGTTTCTCAATGCAGCAACCCTATCGCCTGGCAGGTCTGCCACGTATATACAAAAGGCAGGTTTATAAGTTTCGCGGACCGTCCTCAGATTTTCTGGCTTATGTGGGTCCCCGCCGAGGTAAAAGTCCAGATTGTTAATATGCCGTTGAACTTTTTTGTAAGCGCCAACAATGCCAACAATAAATCCTTTTTCCTTAAGCCTTTTAACGGTTTCAATCTTTATTAGCCCTGGAGGATTCCCACATTCCAATGTTCCATCAACATCAAAAGCAATAACTACATCTACATTCATCAAAAATTTATAAAGAACCATATTGTAAAAAATGAAGAAACCATGAATTCCACAGAAAATGTGAATGCGATGGCAGAGGAATTGGTAGAACTGATGAAGGTCAGCGTTAAGGAGAATATTGCGGATGCCGTTCTGTTATCAGGCGGATTAGACTCCTCAGTAATTGCATGTTTAGCAAGTAAATATTCCAACTCCGAATCCCAATCTAAACCCACTGCTATCGTAGTTGCATTAGAAGAGGGCACGGATATCCATTACTCGAGGTCGGTAGCTGATACGTTTGGACTGGAACTCAAAGTAAAGATATTTGATATCGAAGCTGCGATAAAATCAATCCCCGAAGTGGTAAAGGCTCTTAATACCTATAATCCCATGCTGATCCGGTTTGGAGTAGCCATGTATGCTGCTCTGTCATACGCCAAGGAGCTGGATTT
>JAGLZV010000073.1 GCA_023131215.1 Candidatus Methanophagales archaeon
CTCCCATATTCAACCACTCTTGGCTTACCCTCGATTCCTGCCAGTTCCGCTGCGAGGTCAACAGCATCCTGAAAATTACCCAGCTCATCTACCAACCCCATCTCTTTTGCCTGTCTGCCAGTGAGGATTCTGCCATCAGCAAGCTCTAAGACCTCGCTCTCGTTCATGTGCCTTCCTTCCGCTACTGCGTGAACAAACTGAAAATAAATGTCATCAATCATATCCTGAAGTATTTGACGCTCTTCCGCGGTCATATTTCTAAGCGGCGACCCAATGTCTTTATATTTACCGCTCTTAATCACATTAGCCCGTATCCCATACCGCTCAAGCAGTTCAGAGTACTGCAATTGTGAAAAGATCACGCCAATGCTCCCTGTTATTGTTCCGGGATTCGCAACTATTTTGTCTGACGCACAGGCAACATAATACCCACCAGAAGTGGCTACATCGCTCATTGAAGCCACAACTATCTTACCATTTTCTCGTGCCTTACATACCTCCGCGTGTAATTCTTGAGATGCCGCAGCACTTCCACCAGGGCTATTTATCCTGAGTATGATTGCCCTTACAGAAGGGTCTTCGCCTGCACGCCGTATCTGCTTTGCAATATCATCTGCACCTGATGCTAATCCAAATATCCCAAATCCACTTCTCCCACCCACGATTGCACCTTCAATGTTGATTATTGCTATTTTATCGCCGCTTACACCTATGCCACCCCTATCAAAAGGGGCTTTCGCTGTGATGGCAATTCCTATCACCACGGAAATCAAACAAAAACCTAATAGGAGCAAGGCAATGACCTTTCTTTTGTTTTCCATTACCGCTTTAATGCCCTCCATTTTACTTTGTCACATTTTAAATTTTAATTATATTATAACATTGAAATCAAAAAAATGCCTACGATTATAAGTATAAACACCAGCACCATAAGAACCACAAATGGTAGAACGAGAGTTGCAATTGCCCTCCCTGTTGAGAACTTATGTGCCTCTCTAATTGCGAGAACATCCAGTATTAAAACCCAGATCGCCAAAATGCCTACCAAACCCATAGATATGAATGCTCCAGTTAAGCCGCCGGAAAGTATGGCGATTAAACCAATTGGAGCCTGAAATATGTTCGGAAGCATAGCAAAACCCATTAGAACCAGCATTTCTGTGAAAGCACCCTTTCCTCCCAGAATCTTTGCTACTACGTGAAGTATGCCTGTGATAACAACCCAGCTAATAAATCCACCAACTACGCTTAAGGTCATAGATGCAGTAGGTGAAAACATCATCTCTTCGAAACTTGGAGCAGTAGCAGGTTCAAAACCCGGAAACTCTGCAAACATGGACATGAACACGCTTTGCGTTAATATACTCCCTGCTCCACTGCAAATACATGCAATTAGAACTATTATAGCTGCGGTAATTACTGATGTTCTCTCTTCCAACATTCGTCTGAACGTAGAAGCAGGGCGGAACAAAGTCCCAAAAATATTTTCTAACAAATCAGTCATTTATTTCATCTCCTTGTTTTTTAGCATATTCATCTTTTAATGCTTGAGCCATCTCCTCATTTGCCTCAATTATAAACGAACCGATATAACCGCAGTTCTTACAATGATACACGAAACCAATCTTTCCACCAACTTCGTAGTATAGCTTAGGGCTACCACAAATAGGACAAACTTTTGTCGTCTTTTCTTTCATGGTATTTTTTTTCTCATTTTATTTCTTGCGTAACTTTGGCGAGTCTAACCACAGCCCTGATACTTTCATTTCTCCCGTGATCTCTTGGAAGACAACCTTGACAATAACATCCTCAGGTTCCTGTGTAAATTTTGCTTTGTAATAAACGATCGTATATTGATGTTTACTTTTCACTTTCCAGAAGTCCGTTGATACGTAATCCCCAATCTTTGATTTTATCATTGCATTGGTCTCATTAAAAACAGCTTCGGGCATAGCGTTCTTCATAGTTTGATCGAAATGCTCGGAGTATTCAGTGTAATTGTCCTCATTCATTGCCAACAGGATGTTATCAGTAATCGGGTCAGCATATTCTCTTACTTGAGCTACGTCAACTTCTTCTCTTCCCACGTACCCGGCAAAAAGGACCGCAACTGCGATTACTACTGCAGCTATTGCTATTAAGCCCAGTATGGTTTTCTTTTTCATTTGTTTATCCCCTTATCATTTATCTTTTGTAAAAATAAGGTGCTTCGCCATATCACACAAATATTTAACCATGCAGGCATGTTCAATCGAGCTGAGGATTACAAAAGCTTCATCTACCGTTGCTCCACGAGCAAACGTGCCGTGCCCCTGAACGACAATTCCCTTGTGGTCACGAAGCGTGCGGGCGGCATTTCTCGCTAATTCTTCCGAGCCGATACCGCCAGTCACCACAGGTATTTCATGCAGAAAATAGATGCTTTCAGAATCCTTGGGCACAATTTGCTCGCCGGGCTTGTAAAGCATAGACATCACCACCGCATATTTTGAATGCCCGTGTAAAATAGCAAGAGCAGATGTGTCCTTGTAAATCGCTCGGTGGACATTTACTTCTGACGAGGCGATTACATCGAGCTCATCTGGCGATGTGGGGTCTATTGGAACTGTAACAATCTGTCCTTCAAGCTCGTCAAGCATGCTACCGGTTGTGCTGATAAGCATCTGGTCACCAACTCGCTTGCTGACATTTCCAAAATGCGAATGTGCAAGCCCTGCCTCAACTATCTTCTTACCGTATTTTACCAATTCTTGCATTTCTCTTTTACTGTACTATACCCAATACCCTTTCAATTTTATCAAAGACAAAATCGGGTTTTTCCTTCTCCAGTTCCTCCTTTGAGTACAGCCCAGTAGTTAAGCCAATTGTTTT
>JAGLZV010000074.1 GCA_023131215.1 Candidatus Methanophagales archaeon
GCGGTAAGCAAAACGTCATAAGGGAAATGAAAGTTCCTTATCGTTTCCTCTGCTGATTCTCTATCCTTTGTCGTCACTATCGCTATTTCTATCCCTTTTTCCCTTATCGATTCAAGTGTCACTTTCGCTTTCGGAACTTCTTTTATCATCGGTTTAAATTTACTTCTCATAAGGCTGAGGAAGACCGAATCGAACTTAGCCGGGTCTTTAGCCGGGTATAAAACCTTGAAAGAGAGCTGACTTGGCAAATGGATTATTTCCTTTATCTCTTTTTCTCTTGGAACTCTCAACCCAACTATTCTTGCTGCTTCCTTAACCGAACTCAAAATCGCTTTTGATGAATCAATTAAAGTGCCGTCCATGTCAAAAAGTCCAGTTTTGATTTTCATTCTATTTCTTATACCTCCAACTTTTTCAATTTATCTTCCGTAGGCACGCCATTTTCATCCCAGCCTCGCATACGATAATATTCGTCGAGCGTCTTTAAAAACTCTTCTTTATCTATCACTCTTCCATTCACCTTCTCCTCAAAGAATCTTTCGGGCAAAATATCGTCCTCTTTACCAAACCCTTCTCTTATATTATAAAGCCGTTCTACGTTCCATATCCTCTCGCCAACGAGCATTAAATCCTCAGAAGTATATTCCCCACCCGTTACGGCACTCAATATGTTCGCATATTCCTCCTCACCTGCGCCGAAAAATGCGAATTTACAGACTACGAGCGAATCAACAGCGGCGAATCTATCCTGAAATATTTTTGTATGTCCTGCTTTTCCCGCAAGCGTGTAAGGGTCAATAGCCTTTGGCTTTCGCAGTATCTCCGGAGCGACGAGGTATGCCCTTGTATGACATCCTCCACGGTTGGAAGTAGCGTAGCTGAACCCCAAACCTTTTACACCACGAGGGTCATAAGAAGGAAGCGAAAGCCCTTTTACTTGAATTGCCTTCTCAGGATACCCTTCTGATTCAGCAAAAGCCTTTGCACCTCTACCAAGTCTTTCGCCAATATCTTCTTTTTCTCCTATCCTTCTCGTTAGATTCAAAAGTTCAGCAGGCGAAATGGCTAAAAAATTTCTTATTTCTGAGTGACAGCCCAAAACACCGGCAACAGAAATTGTATCCATGCCGTAATCGTTACACAGCCTGTTTGCCTCAACAATAGCCTCATAGTCCGGATTTTGAATGTTCGCACTCATCAGACCAATCGTCTCATATTCCGGCAGTTCCTTACCTTCTTTATCTTCTCTTTTACATGCGATGGGACAGGAATAACATGCCTTTTTCCTTGGAGAATATTTTTCGGCTATGGTTTTTGCAAAAAAGCGTTTCAGGTCGAAATCAGGTTCAGGCTCTGCTTTCCTGAAATTTGCTACCGGAAGGACTTTCATCCAGCTCGTTATTTTCACTAAAAACGGAGTCCCAAAAACCGACAGCCCTTTACTAATAGTCGGACATGCAATTAAAAGCCGGTTAATCGCTTTCTTTTGCTTTGAAAAATCTGTTCTGTCAAAGACTTCCACTTTTCCCGTACCCTTTACCACTATTGCCTTCAGGCTCTTCGAGCCCATTACTGCTCCTACTCCACCTCGCCCAAAAGCATGAACGCCGTTGGAATCCGTGATGATAGAAGCCAAAGGCACAAGTTTCTCGCCTGCTCTGCCTATACAAGCTACGCTGCCCTTATCTTTTAGAATATTTGTGGTCTCTTTCACGTTCTTACCCCACAGTGCCACTGCGGATTTTATCTCCACTCGGTCATCTTCTATTTCAATAAATGCCGGTTCTAGTGATTTACCAGCAATAATTGTTGCATCATATCCAGCTTTTTTCAGTTCGGGACCAAATGAACCACCGCAGTTGGAATCGAATATCGTTCCCGTCAAAGGCGATTTCGTGGACAGCGAGACTCTGCCCGAGGCTGGTGTTGTGGTTCCTGTTAGTGGTCCAGCGGCAAATACAAGCAGGTTAGCAGGTGCGAGGGCATCAACACGCCCCGCATCATACACTATTTTCGCTCCAAGCCCCCGACCACCAAGATAATTTTTGAGTAGAGCATCCTCAGGCACGAAACTATCTACCTGGTTTCTCGAAAGGTCTATTCTGAGTATTCTGTTTTTCCAGCCGTATTCGTTCATGTTTTTTACTTTTTAAGTAGGATCTTTGGTAAAGCTTTCTTTTTTAAAAGAAAGGTTTGTATTAGAAAAAAAATGAGAATAGTGAGAAAGGAATCAAAAAGCCCTTTTGTGGCGAAGGATGGTTCTGAGATAAGAGAGCTATACAAATCCGAGAGGATGAGTTTGGCGGAAGCCACTGTTTATCAGGAAACAAAAAACCATTTTCATAAAACATCCGAGGAAATATATTACATTCTGGAAGGGAAAGGAATTATGGAAATTGGAGGTGAGCCCAAGGAGATTTCGGAGGGAGATGTTGCGGTCATACTTCCCGAAGAGAAGCACCGAATTTCCACAACTAAAAAAGTAAGATTCTTATGTTTCTGCTCTCCTCCATATTCTGATGAGGATACAGTTTTGGAATAATCTTAAATGACGACATTCAGATACGTTAAGCATGGCGTTAAAAGGAAGCACGGAATTATAGAAGGCATTCTGCCTCTTTTGGAACAAATCTCTGAGATAGAAGGAGTGGAAAAGGTTATACCAGCTTCGATATCCTATTCTCCTTCAATAGGCATAAGGCAACCAGAACTGAGATTTCAAAGAGAAACTCCTTCTGGATTCAAGCTATTGGCTCACAGCAAAAGAAGCATTCAGGAGATATTTGTCGTAGTTGTGAGGTTAAAAAAGGAAGAAGTCAAATATAAACTAAAGGATTTGTGTTTGTTTAGCTAACCGCAAGATCACACATAAGCCCTCTCAGGGCTTGCGGGACATGGGGGCAGAGCTCCATGATTTTCACGAGAAACCTTTTCTTAAAAAGAAAAAGTGTATCAAATTCAACTCATACCTCATGTTCTCAGGGTCATAAGAAAGTAAGCCCTCAGCAATTATTTTATCCCCCTTTTGCAACTCTGAGATCAGAATGGAGTCCTCAGTCCTTGCCCTTGCCTCCGCTTCCACCTTCACTCTCATACGACACTTACCTTTCTCATCGCCAAGATAAAAAACGTGCTTGTAAACGTCCTCGGCGTAACCTACAACACTTATCCTTCTTCCTTCATACTCCTCTGGATGCATTGCTATCTGCGACACAAAAGAGATAGTGCTTTCATTTTCGGCATTCGACTTTTTTATTGTGTTTTCAGTGGCTATGATTTCATACCTGCCTTTGTATAACTGCACTCTACCTTGAACCTCTATCTCATCGCCATAGTTCAGGTTTAATTGTCCATCCCTCGCATTTGTCGAATCGACAAATATCAGCAGCTCTGTTTTGTTTCCTCTTATCGTGAGCAGATTTCCATATTCCGTGACGCTGAAGTCAGTGATAACACCTTTTGTACGTATAAACACACCTTCATAAGTTCCAACCGCAACTTCTTCCAAAGGCACGTAAGGGGGCTCTACAAAAGAAGTTAATGATATTCCGTATAAGATACCAACGCCCAACAAAGAGAAAATAATCACCGCTTTCCCTATGTTATCCATAATCTATGATTTCCCTCTTTTTTACATTTATATCCTTTGTATTTGTAGTATTCGTTTAGCTCCTTTTATAACCCCCCGGATTACACAGATTTCACGAGAAAAAGCTATACATCCATGAAAAACCCCTCTAGGGTTCCACCTAAGCGGAGGATGGCATCGGTACACTGCATGCGTAGAGCCTTTATTTCCTATTTCCTTATGCTGTCATACCTCCTACGGGCACTTTCATCATCTTTGCCCATTTATTACTTTCGCGTTCAAGCTTTTTAAGCTTTTGGGTTTTAAAAGCATCGCTGCTAAATCTGTACGCCTCCCTTCTGTTGAGCATATGATACAGTGCCACTGCGATTTCCCTTGCAATTGCCACTATTTCCTTTCCATCTCCACATCGTTCCCGGATTTTTTGATACTTGGTTCTGAAATGATTATCCCACTGAACGGCAGAGCGAGCTGCCTGCTGTGTAGTAATCCACTCCAGGAATATCCATGAGAAGTTTTACGTCTTCACTCTCCGCCGATTCCTTCGCTATCCTCGCCTCCACTTCTCCTATCAGCCGCTTCAATGTCTCAATATGGCGAAGTGCCGCATCAAAGATGAACTGATCCACTTCTGAGAGCTTACTGACTATGCTCCTCAACCACTCCATTCCTGCCTTACCAAACATGTCCGTGCCCTTGAATTCTAATTCGTACTTGTCAAGGATGGCGTGTGTCCGGTTCTAGTAGCTTGTCTGTTCCAGTGCTCTTGTTTGGGAATTTAAGCTCTCGCAGAATATTCCCCTCCCTGTCTTTTATGCACGCATTACACATCTTTTTATGTACATCTATTCCTATATACCACATGGTGGTTACCTCCTGTGCATTAGCTCTATGCGGCAAGCATCCATTCGCTCTCACAGGAGCATTTTGATAGCCGCTTTGTCCAGCCCAGTCAAATACTCGACCTCTTACGGGTCATGTTTAGCACGGGCCAGCCGATGCACACCTCCACCTATGGCAATAGACCCCAAAAAAAGGTTTTTCATATCGTCAAATACGAACATAGCATGAAAACGAGGATAAGGGATTTTGTGATAACAAAGCAAGATTGGATTTTTTCTGTAGTCAGTTATGACTTAGGAGAAAAGGATGTGAAATGCCTCTTGCGATATATTCCAGACGAAAGAGGAGAAAGAGTGTCCGAGAGGGGGAGATACAGGAAGTTGAACTTCCATGAATCTTATGGATTTCTGAGAAAACATCGTCCCGACTATGTAAAAGACGTGCATGTGATTCCAAAAGGAGATATAAAAGATATCTTGCGACCTGAGGAGTGGCTCCCGTTAATCGCCGAGCGAGAAGAGCCCGTCAAAACCATTTATGACCTACTTGGAAAGCATATTCCAAAGGAGAAAATAGGCATCACAGGGTCCTTTTTATGCGGTCTTAATGGAGAAAAATCAGACCTCGATTTTGTCGTTTACGGATTGAAGAACTTCAACCTTGCGAGAGATATTATAGAAGATGCTAAAGAAGAAGGTGTTATCATAGAGATAAAAGAAGAAATATGGAGGTGGATTTACAAGAAAAGGAAGCCGGAGTTGAGTTACGAGGATTTCGTTGCACACGAAAGGAGGAAGAAGAATAGAGGCGTAATGGGCAACTCCTACTTCGATATTTTATACGTGCGAGATTGGGAGGAAATAAAGAAATTAGATATGAGGAATTATGAACGAGGAGAAAGAGTTGGTTATGCTGAGATAACAGCAGAAGTAAAGGACGCCTCCTTTTCTTTTGATAGCCCCGCAATATATGAGATAGACCACCCTGAAATAAACAAGGTTCTTTCGTTCACTCATACTTATGCGGGGCAAGCGTTAGAGGGCGAAAAGGTAGAAGCTTGTGGCGTAATAGAGCGCACAAAACATGAGACAAGATTAGTTGTGGGCACGACGAGAGAAGCGAAGGGAGAGTGGATAAAGTCGCTCTCACTTTAAATCCTTTCTTTAGAAAAAAAAGGGTTTACTGAAAGAAACTATTATTTTTTTCTTTTAGCACAGGTTTTCTTTTTTCTAAAATGAAAAAGTGTTATGGAAGTTAAAGTGAAGATACTCGCAGGTAAAGAAGAGGAGAAAAGGATAGAAGTCTTGCAAGATGACACATACGAGAATGTATTAGAAAAGCTGAAAATAAACCCTGTGGAGGTACTCGCACTTCGCAACGGTAAGCCGGTGCCAGAGGATGAAACAGTGGCTGTTAATAAAAATAAAGGAGAAATAAATATAACGATTATCCGAATTGTGTCTGGAGGGTGAGGTAATAAATTTCATCCACCCACAAACCTCGTCCTTTCTGACAACTTATGAGAAAATGGCAATTCCCAGAAAGGTTTGCCTCTTATAATCTCCTCAATCCTATTTTTCAACTCAAAAACATCCATCTCCTCTGCCTTTTGCTTTTGCTCACCTTTACTTTGGCTTTTGCTCGATTCCTCCCTTATCGTAACACTCAGCGTCTTCTTCTCCACTTCCTTATCTCCCACCACTGCAACATAAGGAATCCACTCACGGCCTGCATCCCTTATCTTCTTTGATACTGTCTCCTCGCGATCGTCCACATCCACCCTTATCCCAGTTAGCACCGGTAGAATCTCATCGATGTATTCTAAATGCCTCTCTGCCACAGGAATCATCCTCAACTGTGTAGGAGAAAGCCATAAAGGAAGCATCGGCAAAAATCCACCCTCCTTTTCTAAATATGCCTTCTCTAATAACGCATACATGCATCTCTCTATCGCCCCGCTTGGAGAGCAATGAAGGATAATAGGACTTTTCTCTTCATCTTTCGCATCTACATATTTTATGCCATATCGTTCCGCATTCTCCACATCTATCTGAACGGTAGACAAAGCCGATGCTTTTTCTAATGCATCCACGAAATTAAACTCAAATTTAAGCACGAAATAGAAAAAGCGTTGGTCCCACATCTCTATCAGCACTGGCTTCCCCGCTATTCTCACCAATTCCTTTATAAACTCCTTATTTGCATCGTCATCGTAGAATTCCTTTGTGAACCTTATCGCAACTTCATAGTCCTTCGTGGAAAATCCTATTCCATCTAAAACACGCATACACTGCTCGTACTGCCTCTTGAACTCCTTCAAGGCTTCTCCCATGTCCTTGCAGAAAGTGTGCATATCTGGCATCGTGAACTTTCTCAAGCGACGAAGACCAACGAGTTCACCCCTTTTTTCCTTCCTGAAAGACGAAGCGAGCTCGAAAATCTTCAATGGCAAGTTTTTATAAGACATGCTCATGTCCTTGCTCATAAGGAATTGTCCAAAGCACGCGGAAAACCGTAAGAACAAATCCGGCTTACCTCCCTTCCCTGCCATTGAATACTGTCTTGCAGGAAACCTCTCAAGGTAATCTTTCAGCGATGGATGCCCCGTACTATACATTATGGGCGTCTCTACTTCTACAGCACCATATTCAGCCACGGATTTCTTGACATAGTCCTCCAATAGATCTTTTATCAGCTTGCCCTTGGGATAGAACCTTAAATTCCCGGGGTCTGAAGAGGGTTCATAATCCGCTATTTCTAACCTCCGCATAAGCTCTACATGCGGTGGTATCTTATCCACTTCTCTTCTTTTCTCACTCTCATACACGAAAAACTTCTTTAAATTCTCTCGTTTTTCTTCAAATTCAAAATCCGCTGTCTTTATAAGGTTTCCTTTTTCATTCATAAAGAAAAAATGAGATTCCGCTTTTTCCTCCGCTTCTAACGCCTTTGACTTCTTTTCCGCTTCTACACCCTCACGAACCTGTATTTTCCTTGATAGCTCGGATAACGGATGCCCTTTGCATCGCAGCGTAAATGATTTATACCATCCAAAAGGCGCTCTCTTTACTTCCACACCTTTTGAAAGCAAATCCTCCTCCATACCTCTCAATATCTCTATGCTCCCCTCTGGCGAAGCCAGCTCAGAGCTTAAATGCGCATAAGGATACAAAACAATTCTTTCCGCACCGACCTTATTGAAAATAGAAATAGTTTCTTCCGAGGCCTTCTCTACTACGTATCTTGCATCTTTCTCATCTTCTCTTTCCACTGCAACGAAAACAACTAATACCTCTTCTATCCGCTCTTTCTTCCTCGATTCGCTAATAGGCTCCGCAACTCGCGTTTTCTCCTTCGCTTCGTATTCCATATAATCCGAATGTATAAACAGCAGTTGCAATTTTCCCTTCCTCCTCTTTATCTCGAGAATGTATAATGTCTTAGCTCCTCCATACTAAAATTTTAAGTGCAATTGCTTTATATTTTTAGTATATTAATGCTGCCAACGATGGAAAAGTGCATGATATGCGGAAATCGAAAAGCATCAGAGTCTTTGCGGGTTTGTGTTGATTGCATACGTGGTGGCAGAGATAATGCAATTCTTTATGCAAAGGAGGCACATAAGCGGATAAGAGCAGAATATGATCTTCCAGAAGAACCGCCGAAGAGCGAAGATGGGATAAAATGCGAGCTTTGCTCGAATGAATGCGTGATGAAAGAAGGCGAAAAAAGCTATTGTGGGCTGAAAGAGAACGTAAACGGAAAATTGAGGTCTTTGGCGCCTCTTGAGCATGCATTAATGTATGCATACATTGACCCACTGCCGACCAACTGCTGCGCCGCCTGGTTCTGCCCCGGCTCTTCGCAGTTCGGAAAAGTGAACATCGCAGTATTCTTCTATGGCTGTAATTTCGATTGCGTTTTCTGTCAGAATGCATCACATAAGGATTTGGGTGTTGCTAAGGCCGTAAGCATAAAAGATTTTGTTTCTAAGGTGATGCGGAAGGAAAATGCATATTGCGTGTGCTTCTTTGGTGGAAGCCCAGAACCACAACTTCCTTTTGCAATACGTGCTTCAGAGCTGATTTTAGAGGATAAAAAGGTGAGGATATGCTGGGAATGGAACGGCTGCGGCAACAGGAATTTGGTGAAGCACGCAGCAGAGATTTCATTTAGAAGCGGTGGAATCGTAAAATTCGACCTCAAAGCGTTTAATCCCGACTTAAGTATAGCGCTTAGCGGTGTTCCAAATAAGAGAGCTTACGAAAACTTCGAGCTGATAGCAGAAGAGTTCTTTGAAGGTTCCCAGCCGCCTGTTCTCACTGCTACTACTTTGCTTGTGCCTTTCTATGTAGATGAGTTCGAGGTGGAAAGCATTGCTCGTTTCATAGCCGGCATTAATCCTAATATACCTTATTCACTTCTTGTATTCCACCCTGCTTTCTATATGCGAGATATGTCAATCACGCCGAGAGAACAGGTACAAAGATGCTATGATGTTGCGAAAAAACATCTGAAAAACGTGAATATTGGGAATAAGCAATTGCTTGGGCTATAAAAACCTGATGCAGTTAAGTTTATTAGTGAAGATAACGAAGGTGGAATATGAAAATGAAAGCGGTAATTTTAGCAGCAGGCGAAGGGAAAAGGATGCGACCTCTTACTTACGAAAGGCCAAAAGTAATGCTTCCAATAGCTGGAAAGCCAATAATCGAGCATTTGTTAGGGGAGGTGAAAGAAGTTGGAATTAACGACTTCGTATTCGTTGTCGGATACCACGATGAAACCATTCGTGATTACTTCGGGAAAGGAGAAAGATGGGATGTCGATATCCAGTATGTGACGCAAAAAACGCAGCTTGGCACTGCTGATGCGCTAAGGAAGACTGAAGGTTTGATAGAAGACAAATTTCTTATGCTGAATGGTGACACAATTGTAAGCGCTGCGGATATCGAAAAAGTCATAACTGACGATGTTAATATTGCACTTGGAGTAATTGAAGTAAGAAATCCAGAGGATTACGGTGTTGTTGAGACCGAGGGAGAGAAGATAACGAAAATTCATGAAAAGATGAAAGAGCCGCCTTCAAACTTGATAAATGCTGGTGTTTACCTATTGAATGAGAGTATTTTTAAAGCCTTGTCAAAAACAGATAAATCGAAAAGGGCTGAATTTGAGCTCACGGATTCTTTACAATTGCTGATAGCATCTGGTGGGGATATATTTTGGAGGAAAATCGAGCATTGGATAGACGTCAGTTATCCATGGGATTTACTGGCTGCAAATGAACACTTAATCGGGAGAATAAGTCATGTAAATAAGGGAGAACTCGAAGAAAACGTATGGATAAAGGGCAAGGTCTCGATTGGTGAAGGCACTGTGATAAAATCCGGTTCATACATAGAAGGACCTGTCGTGATGGGTGAAAATTGTGAGATAGGACCGAATAGCTACATACGTGCAAACACTTCTATCGGTGCTAATTGCCATATAGGTAACGCAGTGGAGATTAAAAACTCAATTCTCATGGACAAGGTGAAAATCCCACATCAGAACTATGTTGGCGATTCTGTTATCGGGAGCAGATGTAATCTCGGCGCCGGTACGAAAATAGCAAATCTAAGGTTTGATGATGCAACTGTAAAGGCAAAAGGAGTGGATACCAGGAGAAGAAAGCTTGGTGCAATCATAAGCGATGGAGTAAAAACTGGAATAAATGCGTGTATTGACTCCGGCACGATTATTGGAAACAACACGCTTATTGGACCCGGTGCTTTCGCCTCAGGTTATATAGAAGAAAACTCAAGGGTATCTTAGAATGGGCTTTAAACAAGCGGTTGTGCTTGCTGCAGGGGAAGGGGAAAGGCTGAGACCGTTTACAGCTTCAAAGCCAAAGGTAATGATAAAGGTAGCGAATAAGCCGATTATGCAGTATGTAATTGAGGCATTGGAAAGAAACGGAATAAGGAGGATTATATTTGTCGTGGGATATAAAAAAGAGAAAATAATGGATTATTTTGAAGACGGGAAGGCTTTAGGCGTTGAAATTGATTACGTTTTTCAGAAACACCCGCTTGGAACTGGAGATGCACTGAAGCAGGCAGAGGGTAAAACAGATGAGAGATTTCTTGTTTTGCCTGGCGATAACGTAATTGAGGCGGATACCATTTCGGATTCTGGTCTTTTGGATGTAGGTGAAAAAAAAAATGAAAATGCGATATTGATAAAAGCGCATAAGGATGTGAGCAAGTATGGTGTTGTAACGGTGGAAAATGGAATGGTCGAGGATATTATAGAGAAACCAAGCAAAGAGATAAGCAATCTGGTTAATACAGGAATATATGCTTTCGAGAAGGAAATATTCGAGTTTTTGGAAGATGAGCTGACATCAGGAGTATTAAGCATGATTCATCAAGGAAATCGTGTAAAAGCATGTGAAACGCATGGAGCCTGGTTGGATGCAGTTTATCCCTGGGACATCCTGAGTTTGAATGGCATAGTCCTGAAGGAGAACCCTGCAAAGGTGGAGGGAAAAATTGAACGTGGTGTGACAATAGATGGGCAAGTGTCAATAGGTAAAAATTCGGTGATAAGGGCAAATTCGTATATGAAAGGTCCTGTTATTATAGGAGAGAATTGCGAGATTGGTCCTAATGCGTGTATTTTTCCATCCACGAGTATAGGAAATGATGTTACAATTGGTGCATTTACAGAGATTAAGAACTCGGTGTTAACGGAGATGGTGAAAATTGGCTCCTTCTCCTCTATTCAAGATTCTATTTTTGATAGTGGCTCGTATGCGGAGGGAGGACTCATAGCGCGAAGCGAAGAAGCGGATATAGAAATTGGGGGTGAGCATCACGTAGTGAAAATTGGAGCGATGATCGGAGAATATTGCGAGATAGGTAGCAATGTAATCGCTCACTCAGGAACGATAATTGGAAATCGTTCTAAGATAAAATCAATGAAGGAGCTAAGTGAGAGAATACCAGACGGAAGCTGGGTGGTATAATAGGCAATAGGAGTTAGGCTAAATGCCTTATTCCCTATTGGCTATTCCCCAGTGGCTATTTCTAAAAGAAAAAATGTGCGGAATTGTGGGGTATGTAGGAGAAAGAGAAGCGCTGCCAATCATCTTAGAATCGTTGAAAAGGATTGAATACCGGGGATATGATTCATGTGGTGTGTTTGTGTTAGAAGATGGCGAGCCAAAGCTGCATAAGGATGCGGGAACCATTGACCATTTGAAAAAGAACCTGTCAGAATCTGAATACAAGGGTAAAATAGCGATTGGACACACGAGATGGGCAACGCATGGAGGACCATCAAAAATAAATGCACATCCTCATCTCGACGGCAAAGGCGAAATCGCCGTCGTTCATAATGGGATAATCGAGAACTTCCAATCTATAAAAGAGATGCTTTTGAGCCGGGGATGCAAGTTCGTATCAGAAACTGATACGGAAGTCATACCACATTTGATTCATCAAACTTTAGGAAAGTTTGAGCAGCAAACTTTTAAAAAAAGTTTGATCAAAAATTCTATGGAAATAAAGGAAGCG
>JAGLZV010000075.1 GCA_023131215.1 Candidatus Methanophagales archaeon
CTCGCATAACCATCGTAGCCAATAAGACAGCATCTCTGCCTCCTATCCCATAATTCCAGTATTTAGATAGCAGTTTAAGTGCATTCTGCATCATATCATAATTAAAATCGAAGATTTCAGCCGATCTAAGCCTGATGAGGTAATTTATGTCTTCCCAGAACTCTTTTTCTGGCTCATGACGAACGAGATAATGAGCCACTTCTTGGATAACAATTGTATTTGCTAATATCCCTTCTTCTCTCATGATAATTCTTTTCATTGGTTCTTTAACATGTTTATGCTCTTCCAAGCTCTCATCAAAATAATATATCCACATATTGCTGTCTATCATTATCATTTCACATCTTCCAGATACTCTTTATCTCTTCTGGAGAAACTGTCCTGTTCCCGCTTTTTATCTTCCCTTCCATTCTCTCAATGAACTCTTCTGGACTGATTAAAGGCAAGAGTGTTATCTTTTTACCCTCTGTCTTAACTTCAAGCTCCTCTCCCGATTTCAGGTGTAGTTCTTCTTTTATCTTTTCTGGAATTTGAATTCTCCCTTTTTCGTCTATGACGGTTATGGCCATATTACCCCCTTAACCTTTTCTTCTTTAACCATTCTCTTATACCTATTTTTAATACGTTTATAATTCTATTGAGTTGCATATTATAAAAAGTATATACAAAATCCTTGATAGTTCAACTACCAAAGAAGAATTTATCAGGTTAGCCAAAGCGAAACTTCAAGAATACAAAAATCCCTAGATTGAAGACACACTTCAATCCCTTTTAAATCTTGTTATTTGAAAAACAGTCCAACATATATGCTCAATAAGGAGTGGAAAATCCTAAATCCAAAGCATCAAATCCTAAACTGTGGGGCTCTGCCCCACGACCCCGCAAGCCCAGTATGGGCTTAATCAAAATCCTAAATCCTAAAAGAAAGGTTTGTTTTGAATAAACTTTTCTTTTTAAGAAAAGGATTCTCGTGAAAATCTGTGTAATCTTGTGGTTATAAAAAGGAACAAATACTAAATGGATTACAGATAAAAATGACCTGGGCGATATGGGTAACGGGTTTACCGGGCAGTGGTAAGACCGTAATAGCAGAAAAAGTGAGAAATATCCTAGAAGAAAGAGGCATAGTTGATGCGAAGGTGCTTGAGCTTGACGAGATAAGAAAATTTATCACGCCAAAACCTTCTTACTCGGAAGAGGAAAGAGATATTGTGTATAGCTCGTTGGTTTACATGGCAAAGCTTCTGGTGGAGAGTGGCAAGCTGGTTATAATAGATGCCACTGCAAATCGAAGGAACTACAGGGAAAAAGCGAGGGAGAACATACGGAATTTCGCTGAGGTGTACGTGAAGTGTTCTTTAGACACGTGCATGGAAAGAGAAGGGCGGAGGAAGGCGGAATATGCTCCTATTGGCATATACGAGAAGGCAAAGGAAGAAGGAGCAACGGTGCCAGGTGTGAACGTGCCGTATGAAGAACCAGTGAATCCAGAGGTTGTGGTGGATAGTGAGAAGATGAGTGTAGAAGAATGTGCGGAGAAAGTAGTGGAGTTTGTAATGATGCAATATGAAAAATTTAAGTAGAACAAAATACATAACCCACGAAAAGTAAGCTCATTATGGCTAATACAATATATATCCAGTAAATGATAGTCCTTATTCTGAATTGCTTTAAATTAATACTTCGTTCCTTCACATATTCCTCGGCCGAAGAAAATCTATCGCATAGTAAATCATCAATTCCAAATGCTTTTAATTCGTTCTTTTTAAGAGAATTCTGAATATCAAGTTTATTACGAATTACAGAAATTGCATAGGTTGCTTGTAAATAATTAAAGCCGAAAAGAATTGTGAACTCCTCCATATCGAGGTATGGTATTCGTTCGCTAAGGACCTCTGCTCAGAAAGTAATGCCCGTAAATCTTCTTCTTTCATCTTCTCACACACACCTTTTACCTAAGACATGGAATGACGATATATAAAAATTTCGTATTATTTCAATTATGTGATTGCACATCGCACATCTACAAAACTTGCCCGCAAAAATCCTTCACCGGGCATTCCTCGCGTCTCTTTCGCTTACAGTATTTTATACCGAGTTTAACGAGTGCAGTCTCAACACGTGAAAGTTTTTCACCCGCGAATTCTTGCAGATTTATGTCCAGATTCTCTGCTACGCTTTTAGCTTTGCTCGATACCTCCGGGCTTATTTGCCACACACCCCGCAATTCTCTTAAGAATATCTGTGTCGTTACAGCACCAATCCCTTTAAATTCCTGCAACTTTCTCTCCAAATCTTTTGTATCCGAAGATTGATTGTAAAGGTTCTCCAATGACCCATATTTTTCTTTCAGCGTCCCGGCTATATCAAGCAGCTTTGTCGCCGTGGAAAAGTCGTATCGCACGTATCCCCCCTCGTCTAAAATCCTGACCAGTTCGTCCCAGCCAGCAGCGATGATTTTCTCCGGGCTGTCAACTCCATACCACTCAAATGATTTATAGGTATTAGCAGCGATTTTCTCGCTTATTCTCGCACCGAACAGAATAGAAGCTAAAAACCATTTGAACCTGCCCGACGGCTCCTTCTGGTCTATCCCAAGGTCTTCAGCATATAGAGGGAAGTTAGCGAGAAGCACTTCGATTTTGTCCATAATTATAATCACTATATTTATAATCATGCTATTTAAAAAACCTGAATTCCTTTCATTTATAAAGAATGGATGTTTGTAAAGGAAACAAAAGGAAATACTACCGATTCCGAGCAGATCGGTTTTACGGCGGTATTGCAACCGCAGACTGCATGGGCTGTAACATGGACTGTGCGTTTTGCTGGAGTTACCGAACGAGAATCCACCCGGAGAGATTTGGAGATTTTTACACGCCAGAAGAAGTTGCAGAAAGACTTGTCAAAATCGCACATGCTCATGATTTCAGAGCGGTCAGGATAAGCGGAAATGAACCGACATTGTGTAAAGACCATCTGGTGGATGTAATAAGAGCTGTTGAACTTTCGGACCCGACCCTTCTATTTGTGCTTGAGACGAATGGTATAAAACTTGGTGAGGATGAAAAATACGTTGATGAACTGTTAAAATGCCATAACCTGCATGTCAGACTGTCCTTTAAAACAGGAACACCAGAGAATTTTACGCAGATAACAAACAGACCGAGGGAATGGTTTGAGCTGCAAATAAAAGCCGCAGAGAATTTGTATAATAAGAATGTATCTTTTCATCCCGCTATTGTAAAGGATTATGCGGATGCTTATTTAGTACAGAGATTAAGCGATATATCGCCAGAAATAGTTAATCGGATAGAATACGAAAGTTTAAGGATTTACTCACACATAAGAAAGAGAATGAGGGAAAGGGGGCTGGTATCTGCTCAAAATTCGGTGGAATTTTGATCAGACAATGAAAAATGAAAAGTGTAAAGTGCAAAAGTCAAAATAAACTTGAGTAATTATGGGGGCTGCTATGCGGAAGAAGATTTTTGAGGATAGATTTGAAGAAGTTCTTGCGGCGGCGAAAGAGGGCGAGCTCCGATGTTTAAATGGTAAGCGATGGGATGGAAATGCAGTATTGATTGTTGTGGATGCGTCATTGGATTCGATTGGGTTAAACTACTTCAAAATCGTTGTGCCTCGTGTCAAGCAATTTTACAGGGAATACGTACACACAGGAGAAATAAGTTCGTTCAATGCGTTTTCAAAGCTTTCGCCCGAAGACGCAAGACTGAGAGGGCTAATGAATAACAGACGTGTTTGGCAAGCTGCAATAGACATAACTCGTGTTTTAAACGGCATTAAAAGAGATAATGAGTTAGATGGTGATTTCGCTGCATTGAGATATTGGGCTGAGCACGCAAACCATAAGGAATGGAAGAAGGATGAAATAGGACGGATTAACGGTGTCGGACTGATTACATTTCAATATCTGCGAATGCAAGCGGGTGTAGATACGAGCATGCCGGATAAGATAATAAAGAGGGTGGTGGAAGGAGAGTTTGGTGTTCACGCGAACGATGATTTATTGTTTATCGAGGAGATGGAGAGGCTATCGAAAGAAATAGGTTTATCGCAAATATTGATTTGCTGGGCGATATGGTTGCGGGAATCGGATATGGGAAAAGGAGAATGGGAGACGCTGTGAGCGCATAGCGCTCAGAATGCAAAGATATATATAGCACCTATAAAAACTCTTAATATAAATAATCGAATATGGGCTTAATAGCAAAAATAAAAGGAATAGAGGGGTATAAGAAATACCTGAAAACGCTCGTTCTATCAACCGCACTCGCTTTCGGCATGCTTTACATAGCTTTTGGCTTGATGTTTTTTGCAAAAAGAGGGAATCCAGTTCCTGCACACTTCATTTTGTTAATTGCCGCTATTTTCTTCGTTATTTTCACTGTGTTTTACGAATCGAAAGAGAGGGAAAGAGAGAAGGAGAAGAGGAAAGGCAAAGAGAGCTATAAACCGCTTCTCAAAGGCTTGTTCCTCGCTATCTGCGCAACTTTCGCATTCATTGCAATTTGGAGTGGTGTAAATCTCATGATAGATTATGGATTCGAATTAATAGGCGGGATTGAGGCATTCATTTCCGCGTTGGCGATATGCATGATTGTAAGCATGGTATTTCTCAGCCTGCTGAAACCTTCCTAATTTATATAAAAGGTTTAAGAACACGCTCTATTTTCCTCCTCACCTCATCGGTTGGTATTATCTCCTCATTTTCTATCTTTCGCAACAAAGATTGTTTTTCATTTATCCTTTTTGCAAGTTCTGCTTGTTTTAGCCCTGCTTTTTCCCTCGCTTCTTTTAACATTCTTCCATAACCCTCCACCCCTTCCATTCCCTCTTCTATCTCGTGGTCCATCTGCTCATATAATTTCCTTTTAGCCTCGGCGATAAGCACCTGTTTGCCACCTATTTTCGCCTTTGCTTTTTTATCCTCCACTACAACTGTTCCGTGTCGTGCGCACGCTTTACAAACTTTTAGCTTTGAGACGCCTATTGCTATGTATTGCACCTTTCCTTTTATTTCCGCACCACATATCTCACACTCCGTCATTTTATTCCCGAATAGTTCACTTTATATATTACAAAGTGGAGAAGTAAAATAGAGGAGGTAAAATGAGGGCAAGCAGTAGCGGTGCATTATCTGGCGATGATTATTCAAGATACCTACTGGACAGGATAAAGCAGTTGGAGGAGGCAAACTACGGGCTGAGGGGGAGACTGGAGAGGATAGAGCGAGAAGGGAGATATTACGAGGAGACGCGAATTCGATACGAGCGCGAGATAAAGAGGTTAAGGTCAGAAATAGAAAAGTTGCGAACGCCACCTTTGATAATAGGAACTGTTGTAGAGATAATAGATGATAAAAGGATGGTGGTGAGGAGTACCACAGGACCTCGATTCGTTGTGAATTACGCTCAGTTTATAGACCAGAAAGAAGCCGTTCCCGGCGCACAAGTTGGAATGAATCAACAATCGCTGGCTGTGGTCGACGTGCTTCCTTCTGCAAAAGACCCCTCTGTGTATGGTATGGAAGTAATAGAATCACCGGATGTGAACTATGAAATGATAGGGGGGTTAGATGAGCAGATAGAAGAAATAAGAGAAGTAGTTGAGTTGCCACTCTCAGCTCCAGAGAGGTTTGAACGCATAGGTGTGGAGCCACCGAAAGGTATTCTTTTGATTGGTTTGCCGGGCACGGGAAAAACAATGCTTGCAAAAGCCGTTGCGAGCCGCACATCCGCCACTTTTATAAGAGTCGTAGGCTCAGAATTAGTGCAGAAATACATAGGAGAAGGTGCGAGGATGGTGAGAGAGCTTTTTG
Organism: Candidatus Methanophagales archaeon; assembly: GCA_023131215.1. Lineage (GTDB taxonomy): Archaea > Halobacteriota > Syntropharchaeia > Alkanophagales > Methanospirareceae > JAGXOS01. The sequence continues at coordinate 5,843 of JAGLZV010000075.1, forward strand.
AATTAGCGAAAGAAAAGGCTCCATCCATTTTGTTTATTGATGAGATGGATGCAATAGCAGCTCGGAGAGTAGAGGACGGCACCTCTGGAGAGCGAGAAGTGCAGCGGACGATGATGCAACTTTTAGCGGAGATAGATGGTTTCAATCCGAGAGGAGATGTAAGGATAATAGGAGCGACAAACCGACCTGATATTCTTGATCCTGCTCTGCTTCGTCCTGGAAGATTTGACCGCATCATAGAGATACCGATACCTGATGGGGATGCGAGGAGGGAAATATTCAAGATACATACATCTAAGATGAAATTGAGAAAGGACGTGGATTTGGATAATTTAGCAGCACTTACTGAGAATACTACTGGTGCTGATATAAAGGCAATATCCGTCGAAGCAGGCATGCTTGCGGTAAAAAGGAATAAGAAAACAATAGGAATGGAAGAATTCGAGCACGCAATAAAGAAGATAATGGGGAACATGCAGAGGTCTTATATAAGCGCTAAGGAGATGGGTGTGATGTTTGCCTAAACTTCAACCTCACGCTCTATCAACAGCTCTTTTAAACAGAGTAGCGAAGTGATAGAGTCTCTCTTCATTTTCCTTTTTGTTTTTTTCTCCTAAGTCTTGTCTTGCTTTTTCCACAATTTCATCGAAAACATCTGGATCGCGTATATCTTTACCCTTTCCTTCATAGGAAATTAAAAGAGTTTTTAAATGGATTTCTGGATATTCTCTACGTCCAACATAAAATGCTGTATATCTAACTACCAAGCAATTGGATGAAGGGTCGATGTCAATTACTTCCAAATCTTCGTAACCTTGTTTTTGGAGTTGTTTACTTAATTCTTCTTTATATTTCTTCCTAAAATCTTTATCAGTTTTTATTTTTTCTATGATATCCTCTGTTAATTCAGACAGATCATAAGGAAGTTTACATTCTACTTTTACACCCTTATAAACTGCCCTAATTATTACCTTGTCCAATATTTCATTAAGTTGCATATGCATCTTCTTCCGTTATATTATTATAATTTTTAACATAA